>JAOUPL010000105.1 GCA_029879825.1 Candidatus Bathyarchaeota archaeon | reverse complement strand
TCCCGCGAGTCATAGTCAAATGAGCCGCGGTGATTCGAAATTCGGTTCAACCGCGCGTCCCCAAACTAGACCCGGAAAAAACATGGTTTTCCTTGTAGAAATTAAATGGTAGCAACCATCTCCTTCAACCTGGAGGTGAAGAAAAATGGGCGCGCACTTTGTCGTCAAACATAAAGGAACAAACCGTTTTTTGACCCACTACAGAATGTATGCATTAATGTTTACATGCATCAGTGAACGGTGAATAATCAGTCAAAGGTGAAGAAGCAGATGGATAATGAAAAAGCTGTCAGAAGGGCCATTCAAAAAAGAGTCAAAAGTAGACGATACACAGGCAAATATAAGGGAAGGGGAAAATACAAACCAAAAGACCCTGTGTAGTAAAAGCGCGCACACATTTGGTCTTTTCTTTCGCGTTTGGGTCTTAAATCTTTAGTACAACTTAAAATGTATGTTGTTTGGTAAGAATGCTAATCGTTTAAACTCTGGCTCAAGAGATGTAGAATAAATGGGTAGAAAAGAACGATGTCCTCAATGTGGAAGTAAGAAGATTACAATAACGGAGAATCTAAAAAAATGTCAAGTTTGCAAGCATGTGTGGACAGGAAAACCTAGAGGAAAAACTCCTAGGAAAGAGAAAATCCGATTCTAGGTAAGAAATGTAACACCTAGTGATTATATATCCAGTACCCCAAAGCTAAAATTTAATCCCCACACACCAAAGCGTTTAATCTGCAAAACCGCTTAAGTTTTGTTGATTAACGCAATGAACAGTTTAAGAGCCTATGCGAAATTGCTTGCGAGGCGCGCGCAGTCTCCTAGCACCACACTAACCTAAAATCCTTTTTTAATATAGCCTTGTTCATGCATGCAAGGTTTAATATATTTACCTAAAATTGAAGTTTAGATTGTCTAATCATTTTGTAAGAACCAGAGACGTATTTTTCTGTGTCTTGGCCGCCACGAAACAGGTTCGTATTGAATCCTTTACTTTTCGCGAGTGAATAAGAAAGAAACTCTATTGGAATTGTAAGAACTAAAGGGGATAATACCCTGTCTTTAGGCAAAGCAATTGGTGTTGAACTAGGACCTGCCTCCCTTTTTAACTCTGTATCTACTAACACAACAGTTTGTGAATTGAGTTCTTCACGAATTACTGGCTCAATTTCCATTATTCGATTTAGTGAAACCGCGTCAGGGGCTATGAAAACGACAGAAGTATGATCTGTGGTGATGAAGTAACCAGTATGACAATATTCCTCTATATCACATGTAAATCCGTTTAATGTAAATTCGAACATCTTATATACTCCAAATAGGCCCGTAACAGAATTTGAACCCGATGCGACAAAGAAAATTCTGTCAGCTACATTGCTAATAGACTGGCCAATCTTTAGAAAAGTTCCCCGTTGTTCAATAACCTGCTCAACTAATGAAAATGCTTCGTGGACACTCTGGATAGCTTTTTTCGTTCTTTCGGAAAGGTAGCCCACTAATACACTGAGAACTGACAAATTTGCAAGATAAGTCTTGGTTTGTGATACATCATGATGATAACCTGTGTAATCTTTTGCTCCTTCAGAGGAATATGAGCTATTTTGCAGGGCTTCTGAAGGAGAAGCATGGATCAATAGTTTATAATCAGTTTCTTTAACTAATTTCCCATTTGGATTATCAGTGAGGCCGATTGTTATAGCCCCATGCTTATTTGCAAATATGGTAGATTCCAAAATACGAGGGGTTTCTCCTGACACTGATATACCAATCACAGCGGATCCCTTCAACAATTCTGGTCGAGAATAATTGACGAATTCAAATGGCGCATAATGGCGAATTCTAAGGTCGGGACACCATTTTTCTCCCAGATAGGCCCCGAACCAAGCTGCACAATAGCTATCACCCGATCCTGTTAAATAGATTCGTTCTACATTCTCTTCTATAAGGATTTCAGCCAGTTCTTTGATTTCAGAATCTTTTAAAATAGATTTGAGTATTTTGGGCTGTTCTAACATCTCTGTTAAAATGTAGTCAAACTGTGTCATGATTGATTCCTCAAACACAATTTCTTGAAGATTGCATAAAACTCTTTGACCAAAATTATTCCTTAAATCTTGCGCGCGCTTAGCGAGGTAACCAATGCAACCATCGAGAAAATAGGAGCTAAATCCATAGGAATCCTTCACTATTACGTCAAGTGGGCAATTTGCAGAAGCTTTTTAAAGAGCGTGCGCATCCTCCGCTTATTGCTTGCACGATTATTTTCCACATCTTTCCAAAACCTCCTCAATGGAATCACATTTTATCACTGGAACATACATAGCAGACCTTTGAAGACGTCCCACTGAATAACACGGTTTTTCGAGTGCCAAAGCATAACCCAATTCTATGTTTGCTCCGTTGAATTTCTTGCTTGTCAAAGTTGGTGCTATCAACACAAAAATGTCGGCTTCTCGTATTCCTCGAAAGTTACGTTCTGAGATAGCTGTAACTCTGGCATCTTCATACCAATCAACATCCGCAAGACGTAACTTTTTGTAATCCTTGTGCCACCACTCAACCGTTACTGTGTGCCCTTTTTCCCTCAGAACCTTAGCTAACGCTTCAACCTTTTTGATTAAGTCAAAACTACTTGCCAAATAAACCTTCATTGTGATCTCTCTAATACTTCGACAAAACTGCCTTTTTCTTTTTTTCATGTGCGCGCATTATTATTGATAAACAGATATTATCTGAAAGTTTTGTGTTTGTGGGGGGCTAAAATTTAATTTCTATCCTGATTATCTTAATATGGAGATTGAAGATAATGGGCATGAGAAGCGCTAAGAAGAAACCAATAACTAAGAAGGAAAGAGAGGAGAAGAGAAGAAAACGCAAGGAGAAACGCTTGAAGAAGTAATGGCGCGCGCGTCACATCTGCTAATTTTCTCCAATTATCGCAACCCCCGAACTGGTTCCTATCCTGTTAGCTCCCGCTTCAATCAACTTCGTAGCATCGCGATATGTTCTTATTCCCCCCGAAGCCTTCAAACCAAAATCTGAGCCTACAACACTTCTCATAAGCTCAACATCATGAACAGTAGCCCCCGGAGCGTTGAATCCTGTAGACGTCTTCACGAAGTCTGCCCCCGATTCTTTAACCAATCTGCAGGCCAAAACTTTCTCATCCTCTGTTAGTAGCCCAGTTTCAATGATCACTTTCACAACCATATCTCTTCGAGCTTTCGCGCGTTCGACAACCTTGCGTATGTCTTCTTCTACTAATTCGTAATCACGTGACTTCAACGCCCCGATATTGATGACCATGTCTATCTCACTTGCCCCATCATTTACCGCCCTTTCAGCTTCAAGCGCTTTCACTTCTGAAGCGTTGGCTCCCAGCGGAAAGCCCACCACACTGCACACCTTCACAGCGGTGTCTCCAAGAATCTCAGTCGCTAATGATACGTAGGTTGGGTTAACACAAACAGACCAAAAGCCGTACTTCTTGGCTTCTTCACAAAGACGTTTTATATCATCTTTTGTTGCGTCCGGTTTCAGCAAAGTATGGTCAATTAGCTTAGCTAGTTGTTCCTTCGTCACCATACAGGATTCCCCAAAGATTCAATGTGTTATTACGTGTTTCACCATAATTTAGATTTCTTTTCTAGCAAGCACGCGCACGTAGTAAAGAGTCTTTAATTAAATCTGAGCCTACTTTCATGAGTTCCTGAACTCTTGTGAAATCTTGACTCTCCGTATACACTCTAAAAACAGGTTCTGTACCGCTAGGTCTAAGCAGCACCCATGAGCCATCTGGATAAATGATTTTTGCTCCGTCTATAGTGACTACTTCTGCTTCCTCCCGCCTCTTCTTCCACTCTTCTAACGCATTTATCATGACGGCGTTCTTTAACGTATCCGGGCAGTAGAAAGCTTTCTTCCTCATATGAAACCTAGGAAACTCTTGGATAAGTTCTGAGAGAGATTTCTGTTCTTTCGCCATAATCTCAAGCATCTTAAGAGTGGCCAGAACCCAGTCACCATAAAGTATGGCTTCTGGCCAAATGTTTTTCCCTGTTTCCTCTACACCAAAAAGCGCCTTCACCCTTTTGAGGGTACTCACAATGTTAGGAGGCCCAACTTTTGTGTATATTATCTCCCCATTGTAAACATTGCAAACCCACTCGATTAATTGCGAACTATTAACCGGAGCAACAACGACTCCACCACCACGTTTCATCAGAACATCTTTGACGAAAACGCACCCTGAAATGTCCCCCCACAGTGCTCTGCCTTCATC
>JAOUPL010000104.1 GCA_029879825.1 Candidatus Bathyarchaeota archaeon | reverse complement strand
AGGCCGGCTAGTATGACTGTGGCTGTTCCTTGCTGGTCGTCGTGCCAGACTGGAATCTTGAGTTGTTCCCTCGCCTTGTCTAGGACGTAGAAGCATTTTGGTTTGGCTATGTCTTCGAGGTTTATGCCTCCGAAGGTTGGTTCCAGCCACCTGCAGGCGGTTATGATGTCATCAGGATCCTTGGTGGCTAGGCATATCGGAAAAGCGTCTACTCCGCCGAGATACTTGAACAGTAACGCTTTTCCTTCCATGACTGGCAAGGCGGCTTCTGGACCTATGTCTCCTAAGCCTAGGACTCGGGTTCCATCGCTTACGACAGCCACATAGTTCCAGCGGTTTGTGTGCGTGAAAACCAGTTCTGGGTTTTCTTTTATGGCTCTGCAGGAGGCAGCTACGCCAGGAGTATACCATATGGCGAAGTCGTAGGGACTACGTATAGCGCATTTAGGCATAACTTGAACTTTACCTTCATAGAATGGGTGATAAGCCATAGCTAGCTTAGCGGGTTTCTCAGCTTTAGCCAGTAACTCTTCTACGGTTAATTTCTTGGTCATGTGTCTGGGTCTTTTGTAGGTGAGATTTAAGGATTATGTCTGCCGTTGAAGCCAGAAGTCTAATAACGCAACTAGAACAAAAAGAACCCGAAAACGAGAAGATTGAGTAGAAATAATTTTTAGGTTGTTTGGAAGTAGGTAGTAATCTACTGGAGGCAGAAAACAAGTGTCTGATGAACAAAGTCTCAGCAAAATTACAAAGGAAAGAGAGAAGTGGGAAAAAACAACTGTGCCGTCATGGCTTCGCAGAAACCCGGAAAGAAAAGGTGAGTTTAAGACTACATCGGGTATAAACATAAAGAGGTTGTACACGCCGGAGGACGTGAAAAACCTCGATTATTTGAGAGATTTAGGTTTTCCAGGCCAATTTCCCTTCACACGGAGCTTGCACGCTACCATGTATCGAGGGCGCCTATGGACCATGAGACAATTTTCAGGATTCGGCACCGCAGAGCAAACGAACAAACGATTCAGATACCTCCTCAAAGAGGGGGAAACCGGATTGAGCGTCGCCTTTGATTACCCAACCATAATGGGTCGAGATTCCGACGATCCCATGTGTAACGGTGAAGTAGGCATATGCGGCGTAGCCGTTTCTTCCCTCAAAGACATGGAAATTCTTTTCGATGGAATACCTTTAGACAAAGTAACCACTTCAATGACCATAAATGGTCCAGCGTCTATGCTTTTGGCCATGTACATAGCCATAGGCGACAAACAAGGAGTGCCCCGAGGAAAGCTGGGTGGCACAACCCAAAACGACATGCTGAAGGAATTTTATGCCCAGAAATTATGCATTTTTCCGCCTAAACCTTCAGTCAAATTGGTCGTGGACATAATAGAATACTGCGCGAAACATTTGCCCAAATGGAATCCCGTCAGCATCAGCGGTTACCACATCCGTGAGGCCGGCTCAAACGCCGTCCAAGAACTCGCCTTCACCCTAGCAGACGGAATAACCTACGTAGAATCTACGTTGGAACGTGGACTCAAGGTAGATGATTTCGCGCCCCGCCTCTCCTTCTTCTTCGCGGCTCATAACAACTTTTTCGAGGAGATAGCCAAATTTAGGGCAGCACGAAGATTGTGGGCCAAAATTATGAAGGAAAGATTCAAAGCCAAAGATCCACGATCCCTATGGATGAGAATGCACGTTCAAACTTCCGGATGCACCTTAACGGCGCAACAACCCGTCAACAACGTAGTGAGAGTCGCGCTTCAGTCTTTGGCAGCAGTCTTGGGCGGAACTCAGTCTCTACACACCAACTCCTTAGATGAAACCCTAGCCCTGCCGTCTGAGGAAGCTGTCACTGTGGCTCTAAGAACACAGCAAATAATCGCCCACGAAAGCGGAGTGGTTGACACAGTGGACCCGCTGTCTGGCTCTTACTGCGTGGAAGCATTGACGAACGAGATGGAAGAGAGGGCAATGGATTATATCAACAAGATTGACGATATGGGCGGCGTTATTGCAGCAATCGAAAACGGTTTTCTCCAAAAGGAAATTGCAGACAGCGCCTACAAGTATCAGCAGGAAATAGACAATAAAGAAAGGATTTTGGTGGGAGTCAACGACTACACGGTTGAAGAAGATTGGGTGCCCCTGAAAATTCTGCGAATAGCCCCTGACGTAGAGGCAGAGCAGCTGGCTAGACTGCAAAAGGTGAAAAGAGAACGAAACAATGCAAGGGTGAAAAAAGTGCTTGACAAGCTTCACGGCGCAGCTGACCGCGACGAAAACTTGATGCCAACCATAATCGAAGCCGTAAAATCCTATGCCACGCTGGGGGAAATAACCAACGTGTTTCGAAGCGTCTTTGGGGAATACCAAGAGTTGATAGTGATTTGAGAGGTGGCAAAGATGAGTTCTGAGAAGAAGATCAGAGTTGTTGTTGCGAAGCCTGGTTTAAACAGCCATGACAGAGGCGCAAAAATAGTTGCTCGAGCCTTCAGAGATGCAGGCATGGAAGTCATCTACACCGGACTGCGACAGACACCTGAACAAATTGTAGAAACAGCGCTCCAAGAAGACGTCGACGTAATAGCTTTAAGCATTCTATCCGGCGCCCACTTAGCCCTTTTCCCCAAGATAATGGAACTTCTAGAACGAAAAGGATTAGACGATGTCTTAGTTTTTGCAGGCGGAATCATCCCTAAAGAGGACGTCCCAAACCTAAAGAAGATGGGCATAGCAGAAGTGTTTGGACCTGGAACACGTACAGACACCCTCGTCAAGTTTATCCGAGAAAACGTGCGTAAACGAAAATAGCGTTTAAGCTTGCCAGACAAAAGCGGGGTACATATGACCAATATTGAACAACTCATCGACGGCGTGCTTAAGGGTGACCGCCGTTTCATAGCTAAGACCATAACCCTCATCGAGAATGACTTGCCCGAATCTCAAAAAACAGTATCATTGCTTTATCCCCACACTGGAAAAGCGCATATAGTGGGCATAACTGGACCTCCCGGTTCGGGGAAAAGCACGCTGATACAAAAACTGGTTGAAGAACTTAGGAGACAAGGAAAAACCGTTGGCGTTGTCGCAGTGGATCCCTCTAGCCCCTTCACAGGCGGCGCTTTTTTGGGAGACCGCGTTCGGATGCAGGAACTTAGCACTGACGAGGGAGTTTTTATTCGAAGTATGGCTACGCGGGGTAGTTTAGGCGCCTTGGCTAAAGCCACAAAAGACGCTGTGAAAGTTTTGGATGCTTCTGGAAAAGATGTGGTTGTGGTTGAAACGGTTGGAGCAGGTCAGTCCGAGGTTGAAATCGTCAAGTTGGCTCATACCATAGTGGTTGTGTTGGCCCCTGGATTGGGTGATGACATACAAGCCATTAAGGCGGGCATTATGGAGATAGGGGATGTTTTTGTGGTGAACAAGGCTGACCGTGAAAATGTAAACAAAGCTATTATGGACATAGAAACCATGCTGAGTATGAATCCGGAAAGAGAAAAATGGAAGCCGCCAGTTGTTAAGACCACCGCCATCATGGGTGAAGGAATCATCGAGCTTCTTGACAAAATAGATTTGCATAGAAAATATCTAGAAGGTGGCACCATTGACACGCGGCGTAGGCAGACAGTGGAAACTGAATTGGTTGAGGCGATCAAGGAGAAGGTGGCAGGAGCTATCGTAGACGACTTGAAGAAAAAGGGCATATTGGACAAGCTTGTTCAAAAGATTTTGGAAAAAGAAACAGATCCCTATTCTGTCGCAGACATGTTGCTGGCTAAGAGGCTGAAACGGCTTAAACCAAGTTAGTGACGGCTTAACGGAGAAGTTGGTTGTGGGGCAAAGATTAGAGAGAGGTTTGGTTCAGGTTTACACTGGGGACGGCAAGGGCAAGACTTCTGCGGCTTTTGGGCTTGCTTTAAGGGCTGTGGGGCGGGGTCTCAAGGTTTATGTGATTCAGTTTATAAAGGGAGGCTTCGATTACGGGGAACTCTATGTTATAAAGCGGCTTCCCAATTTTGAATTGAAGGCTTTTGGTCGGGGCAAGTTTGTCACGGATGTCCCCCCAACCGAGGATGATTTTAAGTTGGCCCAAGAAGCTTTCGAGTTGGCAAAGGAAGTTGTTGACGGCGGCGAATTTGACGTTGTTGTTTTGGATGAGATCAACGTGGCTTTGCACTTGAAATTGATAGAGACCGAGGAAGTGGTTGATTTGATCAGACGCAAACCCAAGCATGTTGAATTGATATTGACTGGCCGTTATGCTCCTTCGGAGGTTGTTGAGTGGGCTGATCTCGTCACGGAAATGAAGGAGGTTAAGCATCC
>JAOUPL010000103.1 GCA_029879825.1 Candidatus Bathyarchaeota archaeon | reverse complement strand
CCGACAGCCCCTGGTTGGCACCCCAAGAAATGAGGGGAAAACGAAATGAACCTGCCTTCCTCCTTTTCATAGCTAAAAAAATTGCAGAGGTTAAAGGAATTTCTGTGGATGAACTGGCTGAAGCAACCACAGAAAACGCCAAAGAAATCTTTCAATTGCCCTAATTTTGTAGATGATCTCCTGCGCTAAACATTCTAAAATCTACAAACAGAAAACAAGATTAAAAATGAAAAAGGGAGAATTAGAGGTTTAAACTAGAATGAAAGACTTAAATAGTGGCTTAAAGAAAAAAAGAGGCTACGAGGAGGTTACATGGTAAATCCTGAACTGGCCATAGCTCCCATGCACAGAATATGTAAGAAAGCGGGAGCAGGTAGAGTAAGCGAGGCAGCTGCAAAAGCGCTGGCAAAGGAGCTTGAGGGAGTAGGCATCAAAATAGCGAAAGAAGCCATCGACTACGCCATGCACGCTGGAAGGAAAACGGTTAAGGCAGAAGATATAGAGATAGCGGCAAGGAAAGCCTTGGGAAGATAAACAATCTTCTTCCTTTTTTCACATTTTCAGAAAACTAGATCGCAACCCGCTAATTAGTGAAAAAAGTTTATATTCTAGATGAAAATTGCTGTAGGTAGATTAGGTTTTACCCTAGGAGGATTTGTATGGCTTACCTAACCACGCAAGCGGGACAACCAGTTCTCATTCTTAAGGAGGGAACCGGACGCAGACGCGGTAGAGATGCACAAAGAAACAACATCATGGCTGCTCGAATCATCGCCGAAGTCCTGAGGACAACTCTAGGGCCTAGGGGTATGGATAAAATGCTTGTCGACAGTCTCGGAGACATAACCATAACCAACGACGGCGCCGCCATCCTCGACGAAATCGACGTAGAACACCCAGCCGCCAAAATGATGGTAGAAGTCGCCAAAACCCAAGACGACATGGTTGGCGACGGAACCACAACCGCGGTGATACTAGCCGGAGAGCTACTGCGGGAAGCTGAGGAATTGCTGAATCAGAATATTCACCCAACAGTTATTGTGGGCGGGTATAGGAAAGCTGTTCAAAAAGCAGTAGAGGCCCTAGACAAAGTGGGAACTACGGTTGACCCTAAAGACAGAGCAACCTTGAAAAAAGTTGCCATGACTTCCATGGGAAGTAAAGCTGTAGGTGCTGCGCGAGATCAACTAGCTGAAATTGCCATAGACGCCGTGAAACAAATAGCCGAGCAGAGGGGCGAGAAAAGAATAGCTGACATAGATAACGTTCAAATCATAAAGAAAGAAGGAAAGAGTCTCTTCGACACCCAACTTGTCAGAGGCATAATTGTTGACAAAGAAGTGGTCCACGCCAGCATGCCGAAACGCGTCGAAAACACAAAAATAGCTCTGCTTGACTGTCCGTTGGAAGTCGAGAAAACCGAGTTCAACGCCGAAATCAGGATACGCGATCCCACCCAAATGAAAGCCTTTCTAGACAAAGAAACTCGGATGCTCAAGGATATGGTTGAAAAGATCAAAGCCTCAGGCGCAAAGGTGCTCTTTTGTCAAAAGGGCATCGACGACATGGCTCAACACTTCCTAGCTAAGGAGGGCATAATAACCGCCCGGAGGGTTAAAGAATCCGATATGGAGAAGTTGGCTAGGGCTACGGGAGGAAGGGTCATCGCGAATTTAGACGATTTAAAGAGTGAGGACTTGGGAAAAGCAGGGCTGGTGGAAGAACGCAAAGTCGGCGAAGACAAAATGATTTTCGTGGAGAAATGTAAAGATCCACGCTCCGTTGCGATTCTCATCCGCGCTGGCCTTGAAAGAATGGTTGATGAAGCAGAGAGGGCCATGAACGACGCCCTATCAGTGGTTTCAGACGTGATTGAATACAACAAGATAGTTGCGGGCGGAGGGGCAATCGAAGCTGAAATTGCGAAGATTCTTCGCTCCTACGCGACAAAGGTTGGCGGTAGGGAACAACTGGCTGTAGAGGCTTTCGCCGATTCTATAGAAATCGTGCCGAAAACCTTAGCTGAAAACGCTGGCCTCGAGTCCATAGACATCCTCGTCGGATTAAGGGCTGCTCATGAAAAAGCTAAGGGACACTTAATGGGTGTCGACGTTTTCACAGGCAAGATCGTTGACATGTACAAAAATGGAGTGGTTGAACCGTTAAGGGTGAAGGAGCAGGCGATGAAGTCAGCAGCCGAAGTTGCATCCATGATCCTAAGAATCGACGATGTGATCGCCGCAACGAAACCTAAGGAAGGAAAAGCGCCTGGAATGCCTGAAGAAGAATACTGAGAATACTAACAAATCACTTCCATCTTTTATTTTGGCAGACTATTTTCAAACACCAAAAATTTAAGAATAAAACGGTTTCTGTAGTCATGACGCTCCGGTAGTATAGTCCGGTTAAGTATGAAGCTGATTATTTAGTGTCGTATTAGGCTATTCTTTTAAGTGCATTATTGCCTTAGTTAGTGAGGAAATGTATGTTTTGATCAACTTGGGCATTACGCGCATCCCTACAAACAAATTTCAGAAGAAACACGATCACATGGATCATTCTCATCCCAAAAAAGTAAGTTTTCCAGAACGGTGTGACGAATTTGCGGAGTTCTTGGGAATCTTTTTTGGTGAGTGCAGTATAAGTGATAGGCCGCCTGTTATTACTATATCGCTTTCTTACTCAAAAGAAAGAGAATATGCACTCTTCATAAAGAAACTAATTGGAAGGTTGTTCAAAGTGAAGGCAGGTATGGTGAGGATCAAAGGAACAGATAACATCCATGTACGGATATATCGAGTCAATCTGGTTCGGTTTTTTGAAACCAACATTGAAAGGAACACTGGTTTTCCTAAATGGATTAAGGAAAACCCTAGATATCTTACCTCGTGCTTGCGCGGAATGATGGATTCTGAAGTTTCTATTTATAGGGTTGAAAGAGGCAAGAGAAGAATTCGAATGGAGTTAAAGATTTTTAACCCGGAATTGCTCGAGGATGTATATCGAGCTTTAGAATCTTTTGGTTTTCACCCTCGTATTTATCGTACACGCAACAAAGTAATTTTGGCAAGGCAGGAAGAAGTAGATCGCTATTTCAGGGAAATTGGTTTTCACAATTCAAAGCATATAAAAAAATATTTATTTCTCAGAGGAATCCAATCTTCAATTGCTCCGGTAGTATAGCCAGGTTAAACATGAAAGGGACCATGTATGACGGCCTCTCGACCCCTCAAAAAAGAGCGGAGAAAGCCGCCGACCCGGGTTCAAATCCCGGCCGGAGCACCAAAATCAGGTTTCTTTCGTTTTTAGCTCGCGCGCATTTTTTTATTTAATACAAATGTAATTGAATCTTATGGGCAAGGTATCTACGTGTTCTATCGTTTGATACGAAATTATTAGACAAGATTCTTAGGTTCGGTTCATAAATGGTTTATATCTCAATGTTTCTCATGGTTAACATGGAACCCACTGATTTCTATTCCTTTGTTTTGCCTTTGGGAGTTTTGCTAGTCATTCTTGTTTCGCTGGTGCTTTACCTTGCAAGAAAAGAAGAGAGTCTTGAAAAAAGATGGAATAGGCTGACGCGTGCATATATTAGTGACAGGTTAAAACAGGAAAAAATTTTCGCTGAAGAATTAGAAAAGCTTCAGATTCTACTTCAGGAAAAATCAGTCGATCAGGATACTTATGTGCGGTTAAAGAAACTGCTTGAAAGGTCCTTGACACGGCGACTTGAAAGACTCAATGCACGCACGAAAGTGAGGCTTCAACCTGCAACAAAAAACTATGACGCGCGCGCACATTCAGAGGGTTCCTGAAAACTCCACAGGCGCGGGCTTAAATGCTTCCATATCCTGAATTGTACCCTCGTCCAAATTAGGATGCAAATGCGTTAAAGTTTCATTTTTCTCCATGTGTTTCGCTACATCTGCTTCAGAGTAGCCTTGCTTAACCATTAATCTGCACAGAAGCCATTTCCCTAAATCTGAATCAAAGTTTCTTCGCAAACTATCTTCCTCTATGCGCGTGCACATAACACTGTATATTATGTCTTAATATACCGATTGTTCCTAACCTCGATATATGTCCAAAATTCGACATCTGTGCGCGTGCGACAATTCTTCATTATGTATTCACGTTACTTATATCTGTAATAAAATATTAAAGAGGGAATACCCGGTTAGAATCGGCGATTAGAGTGCGTAAAACACGAGCGCAAACTATTTTGGTTTTTCTGGTTATTCTTGTAATAGCCATAATAGGTTTGTATTGTCTTTTTGAGTTCTGGAGAGCAGAACCTCATGAAACTGAGCAAATGGTGAAACTTGGGGTTGATTTATCGGAAAGCGGAGAGTGGCAAAGCGGTCTGACAGATTCGCCGCTATACACAAGTACCGTTACTTATGTTATTTCAAACCACGGTACGGCAATAGCAGAAGGTACTCAAGTAACAATACGTATTGATGA
>JAOUPL010000024.1 GCA_029879825.1 Candidatus Bathyarchaeota archaeon | reverse complement strand
TGGCCATGGACTTAGACTTCAAAGAACGAACCGATCTGTCTAACTTCTTCGTCAAAAGATATGTCAAGTATTCTGGAGACCGAGAGTTGATGAAACTTCTTCCTTTCTATAAATGTTACCGAGCCTATGTGCGAGGAAAAGTCATCAGTTTCAAACTTAAGGACCCTAACGTAGATAGTGAGGAAAAGAGTGTGGCAATGAAGGAAGCAAAGGCATACTTTAAACTAGCCTCCACCTATGCGAAGATTCTTTGATTGGCTCCAAAAAAATGCGCGCGAAGTGCCACGTAAGTGCCACGTTTCGGACTCCCTTACGATTGAATCTTATGAACTTCTTCTGACCGATTCTTTGACAAGAAAAAATTCACTCTAAGTTGAATTGTTCAGCTACATATTCGGGAACTTTCACCGTTCCCATGAGGATTGGCTTTTGATGGCAATCGCTTCCCCCAGTCACTATTAGTGCATGTTTTTTTGCAAACCTCACGTAATGATTCGTTGTCGAGATGTCATTTCTGGAGTGCCAACACTCCACGCCGTCAATATACCTTAAAATTGTCTCTTCTATAATTTCCGTCTGTTCGTGCAAGGATCTAGTCAACTTCACAAGTGAGGTTCCATGAGGATCGTTAGGATGCGCTAAGACTATTATTCCTCCTGAATTTCTCACCAGCCTTGATGCTTCTTTGGGGTAAAGAGGACATTTGGGAACATCACATTTCACAAGATATTTATCAAAAGCTTCTTGTTTGGTTCCAACAATTCCCTTTCTTACCAAATAGTTCGCTATGTGAGGCCTCCCAAATACTCCGTCAACAGAATTCCGAATCTCCCTCAAATCGTTCTTCGTCAACTTTTCAATTCCCTCTTTTTCAAATTCTGCATTAATCTTATCCAGGATCCGTGCAGCTCTTTCCTCTCGATATTTCCCAATTCGTTGAAGATTGTTCGTTAACTCCTTATTCCTTGTGTCAAATTGATAACCCAAGAAATCTAACGATGTTGACTTACCCTCACCATATCTGGGGTGGGAGAAGGTTACATTCAATTCAACTCCGGGAATATAACGAATTCCATTTTTCCTTGCCAAAGCCATGGCTTTCTCTTGACAACCAATCGAGTCGTGATCGGTAATTGACATCACCCTAATATTTCTGATCTTGGCTTCATTAACAATTTCTTCAACAGTAAAGTTTCCGTCAGAACAACTTTTTGAATGAATATGCAAATCTATTATCATGATGAAACGGGGTCCAATTACCTTTTTTCCATCCCGATCATATACCAATCCCCAGGAGGATCATACTCTGTGTCGACCGTTAAGTGCACTATTTCGAGTCGCGGATGCCTCTTTTTCAAGTCATCTAAGTCAACAGGTTCAAACCTCTTCTTGTTGTTGAGATAAGCTTGCCTAGTTAAAGCGTTCGATTCATAATCCTCTTTAGTTCTTCTCAAAATCCTCGCAATAGACGCTTCCTCAGAGCAGTGAGTTTGAAGTATGACAAGAGTCTTGTTGTGCTTTGCAGCAATCTCAGCGGCGCGTCTTCGCAGTTCCTGGGTGACAAAGGTAGCATCTAATATTACACCTTTACTCTTCTGCACAAGATCCTCAGCTCGGCGAAACATCTCGTCGTAGACAAGCTCCCGTTTACTCATATTTGACGCGACTTTTTCGTCAAAGACGTCTTCATTCTCAAGAACTTCCAGTCGAATCAAATCGGTTCGAAGAATGGGATACCCCTTGATTTTTGAGATTTCCTGTGAGGTCTCTGTTTTCCAAGTTCCCGGGAGCCCGCATGTAATCAGTAGAATGCCGGACCCTAACTCACTTTTAACAAACTCGGCAAAGGGTTCCCTCAACTGGACACACCCTTGTTTCTACGTAATTAAGTTGAGAAAAAGTAAAATTAAACCTTTGCTTCAAGAAACACTGTTTGTCTTAAATAGCGGTTCACAACTTTCTTCCTACGAAAGATAAATAGAAAACAAGGCGAAAAGTTGGGAATCCTACTTGCCTTCTTAGGTTTGCTTGCCGTTTTCCATCACCTATTTTTTACCGCAAGATTTTTCGATTATGAAGA
Organism: Candidatus Bathyarchaeota archaeon; assembly: GCA_029879825.1. Classification (GTDB taxonomy): domain Archaea; phylum Thermoproteota; class Bathyarchaeia; order Bathyarchaeales; family Bathyarchaeaceae; genus JAOUPL01. The sequence goes on along the minus strand of JAOUPL010000024.1, from coordinate 12,577 downwards.
TATCCTTCACCACGAATTTCTTGAAGCAATCCTTTTCACGGCAGGACTCACACTTCTTCTAGTTTCTAGGTCCCACAAAGAACAGTTCTTAAATTTTGCATTTACAACTTAGGTTAAGACTGGAGGCTCTCTGACATGGAGTTAATTATTGATGGCGGAACGGTTGTAACGATGGGTAGCAAAGGAATCGTTCGAGACGGCGTCATTGTCGTTGAGAACAGCCGCATAGTCGACGTTGGCAAAGGCTCTGACCTGAGACGAAAGTATTCTGGCTACGAAAAGATCAACGCCAAAGGAAAATTGGTGATTCCTGGCTTAGTGAACACCCACCAACACGCAGCCATGAGTCTACTCCGAGGCTACGCAGACGATTGCCCTCTCAAAGAGTGGCTGGAAAAGTGGATATGGCCCCTAGAAAAACACGTGACTGGGCGCGACATCTACGTAGGCGCCCTCCTAACCGCCGTAGAATCAATCATGGGAGGAACCACAACGGTCAACACTATGTACCACTACATAGAAGGCGGCAACGAAGCCCAAGCATTCGCCGAAGCGGGACTCCGAGGCGTAGTCGGGCATGTCTGCTTTTCCTGGAGAAAAAATGAGGATAAAAAAGCCTTAAGGAACTTAGCCAAAGACTGGCACCGCAAAAAAAGCCGGCTCATTCGAGTGAGTGTTGATCCACACGCAGCCTACACTGTCGATCCGGAATATATGAAAGAGCTGAGGGAGATCGGGAATGAGCTTAATGAAAAGTATGGATCCTCCGACTCGCCTATCATGTGGCACATGCATGTCGCAGAAACCCTAGACGAACCTGAAAAGATTCAGCAAGCTTTCAACGTCCCCGTGAAAGGAGGAGTTGTAGAATACCTAGATTCTTTGGGTGTACTCGGCAACGAGGTTATAGCCATCCACTGTGTGGCACTCACTCAGAGGGATATCAAAATCCTCAAAAAAAGGGGAGTAAAGGTTTCCCACAATCCAATTTCAAACCTAAAACTGGCTTCCGGCATAAGCCCCGTGCCCAGCCTAATAAACGCTGGTGTGATAGTTGCCTTAGGTACGGATAGCCCTTGCTCAAACAACAATGCGGACATGTTCGGGGTTATGAAGACAGCAGCCCTTCTACATAAGGGGATTCACAAGGACCCAACGTTGATGCCAGCTGAACAGGTTCTGCGGATGGCGACAATAGAAGGCGCGAAGGCGCTGTTATGGGATAAACGAATTGGATCAATTGAAATTGGCAAAAATGCTGATTTGGTGATAGTTGACTTCAAGAAGCCCCACTTATGTCCTCTTTTTAATGAAATCAGCCACCTCGTATACTCAGCCGGACCGTCTGACGTGGACACTGTTTTAATCAATGGCAAAATCGTCATGGAAAATCGAAAAACTACAACAATAGATGTCCACCAAGTCCTGGAGATGGCGGAAAAAACGAAGGAAAGACTCCTAGCACGTCTAGGAGAGCACAACCAATAATTTATGAACTAATCATTACTAAGAAGATAAGAAGGGATGTTAATGTCAAATTTCAAAATCAAAGACCTAAAATTGGCTCCTCAAGGAACTTTACTCTTTGAATGGGCCTCGAAACACATGCCAGTTCTCAATCAAATCAGGCGCCAGTTTGAAAAGGAAAAACCCCTTGCCAACACCGTGATAGGAGCGTGTCTACACGTAACCAAAGAGACAGCCGTGCTCATAGACGCCCTCACAGCTGGAGGAGCTAATGTCGCCTTGTGCGGGTCTAACCCCCTTTCAACGCAAGACGAAGTGGCGGCGTTCCTCGCAGAGAAAGGGACAAAAGTCTACGCTTGGCGTGGCGAAACAACCGAAGAATACTACTGGTGCGTCAACAAAGTGATTGACCAGTCGCCCCTAATCACGTTAGACGACGGTGCTGACCTAGTTGGCACGATTCACAAGAAAAGAAGAGACGCCTTAGAAAATGTGAAGGGAGGCACCGAAGAGACAACCACAGGGGTTATCCGCTTGCGGGCTATGGAGAAGGCTGGAGCCCTCGAGTATCCTATCATAGCCGTAAACGACGCCTACACAAAATATTTGTTTGACAATCGCTACGGCACCGGACAAAGCACAATAGATGGAATCCTCCGTTCCACAAATCTCTTGTTGGCTGGAAAAAACTTTGTAGTTTGCGGCTACGGATGGTGCGGTCGAGGACTCGCCATGCGAGCGAGGGGCATGGGCGCCCACGTCATAATCACTGAGGTGAATCCGATAAGGGCACTCGAAGCCATCATGGATGGTTTCCAAGTGATGCCCATCGACAAGGCGTCAACGACAGGTGATGTTTTTGTAACCACCACAGGAGACATCAGCGTTATCCGAGAGGAACACATGCTTAGAATGAAGGATGGCGCCATAATCGCCAACAGCGGCCACTTCAACGTTGAAATCAACATACCTGACCTAGAAAGTATATCGTCCTCGAAAAGAACCATGCGACCAAACCTAGAAGAGTATAGCCTTCAAAATGGAAAGAAACTCTATCTACTAGCCCAGGGAAGGCTTGTGAATCTCGCTGCGGCAGAGGGTCATCCGTCTGAGGTTATGGACATGTCCTTCGCGAACCAAGCTTTATGCGTTAAGTATCTGGCGGAGAAAAGTAGAATGGAATCTAAGGTATATAGTGTGCCTAGAGAAATAGACGAACTCGTGGCGAGCCTCAAATTGAGGGCTATAAATGTGGAAATTGACGAACTTACGGGAGAACAAAAAAGGTATATGGCTACGTGGGAAGCTGGAACTATCTGATATGAACAATAAACTTTATAATGGGGTTGCAAATAAAGATGGCTACATCGTGGTGAATTGGTATGGTCAGTAAGGATCAGGGTATCGGATGGGTAATCTTCCTAGTTTGCGTGGTTGTCATGATAGGATACGTTGTTACACTGTTCGGTTATGAACAAATAATTCAACCAGTGATTGACGTGGGGTCGACAAGTGGTGTTCAATTTTGGCTGGTTGCGATTCCAGTTCTCATCGCTTTCGTTGCTGTTTTAGCTATTGGGGCATGGATCGGCTGGACAATGGCTACAACTCCACCTCCGAAGCCAATCGAAGAATTCGAAGTCGAAGAGAAACCGGAAGAAGAGAAAGAAGATTAAGGAAAAGAAAACAGTTATTTTCTTCCTTTCATCTTTCCTATTTGTGTGGCGCATATGAGTAGGGTGAAGGGTTTAGTTCTTTGTGGAGGACAAGGCACAAGGCTTAGACCCATCACATACTATTTTCAAAAAACTATGATACCTGTAGGCCTGAAACAGAAACCCTTGTTGGAATACATCGTTCGGCTTCTTGAATTTCATGGAATCGAAGACCTGGTTTTTCTGGTCGACTACAAGGCAGAACAGATCATGAATTATTTTGAGGAAGGTTCTAGGTTTAACGTGAGAATTTTCTACGTAAAGGATGATCCGTCGTTAAAGGGAACGGCGGGTTCTGTGCTAAACGCTTACAGGCAAGGCGCAGTGAACATGAAGGACACCTTACTTGTGTATTATGGAGATATTCTAACAAACATGAACATGAAGAATTTGTTGAGTTATCACAGAGATAAACGGTCTTGGGCCACAATTGCTTTGGCGTCAGGTTTTACGGTTAGGGTGGGACTGGCGGATCTAGATGAGGATGGAAAGATTCGTGGGTTTGTGGAAAAGCCGACTTTGGAAAAGCCAGTTAGTGTAGGGATCGCTGTCTTGAAGGGAGAAACGCTTGGAGATATGAGGGCCTTGAAAAAGGAGAAGCGTGAATTGGATTTGATGGGAGATGTGATCCCATACCTTATAGAAGTTGGCAAACCAGTTTATGGCTACGTTTCAGACGCCTTTTGGTATGATGTTCTTAGTACCGAAGCCTATGAAAAACTGAGTCCGGAACTTGTTGATAAGAAATTCAGAGAAATCCTAGGGTAAAAGGACAACGGACATCAAGCAACAGAAATTTAGTTTAGCCTCTTATTGTCTCTGTTTGAGTTTTGTCGTGCTCTATTTCTATCCTCGTTTACCTCCTTGTATCGTTTGTTCATAAGTTTTATATGATGTTGTTTGTGTTAGTTAGTGTTGGTGATCTGGTGGAGCCGAGTAGAAAGCCTCTGAATGTCTTGACTAAGCAATTGAATAGTTATGTGGCTATTGTTTTGAAGAATGGAGTTGAGTACCGGGGGACTATGGTTCAGTGTGATGGCCACATGAATATTTTACTGGAGGGAGCTGTTGAGCGGGTTAATGATCGTTTGAATGCTAATTACGGGAGTGTTCTGCTTAGAGGAAATAACATTCTATATATTTGTGTTAATGTTCCTCGTGAAAAATAAGCCTCTCTTTTTAGCCCCTCTCTAGTTTTCAGTTTTCTCAACGCTTTTTAGGTCATCATTCATTCTGCTGCATTGCATCCTTTTCGATGTAAGTTAGGGCTTCGTTTAGTTTGGTTTTTAGCTTGTGTTTACGTTGGAAGTACCTAAGGACGTTTTGTAGGTCTCTTTTGAGGAGTTGCTGGGCGTTTGGGTGTTTTGTGGTGACGTATTGGGGCCAGTCTATGATGAGGATGTGTTGGTTTGGTTGGAAGATGATGTTGTAGGGGCTGAGGTCTGCGTGAATTATGTAGGCGTCTTGGTAAGCTTTTCGTATATTGGCTAGAATTTCGTTCAGGACTGCTTGTGGGTTGGATAGCTCTGGATAGTGATATAGTTCTGCGCCTTCTATCATACTCATGACTAAGACGTGACGGTTTTGTTTGATTGGTTTTGGAACCGCTACGCCTTTTGGATAGAGCATTTCCAAAGCTTTGTATTCTTTTTTGGCTGCGATTCGGGATTGATGGTGCCAATCTGGCGTGTAGGTGTATTCGGTTACGTAGCCTCGTTTGCGTTTGGTTTGTTTGAAGCTTGTTCGGCCTAAGCGCTGGAATTTCACTGCTACTTGTTGGCCAGTTGGCGTTAAAGCGTCGTAGACATCTGCTTCTTTTCCCACGCCCAATGGTTTTCCGAAGGCTTCGAGTACGTTAGCTTTGACGAGAGCGTTTAGGGCTAGGGTGTCGTATCCTGCTGTTGTGAGGTTGTAGCCGGTGTAGGCTCCTCGCCAGCCTCGGATGAGGCTTTTTTTTCTTAGGTCAGGTAGTCTGTAGGTGACCTCTTGAGGTGGGAGATGAGCTGGTTTATGGATGGTGTCTTCTGGAACGTGTTCGTAGTGTTTCATTTGAAGTTCGATGGCTTGAAGTATTCGAAGGTCTTCGGGTTCAAGTTTGCGGTAAACCCCAACAGCAATATCAGCAGCAGACATAGTTAGAGAATGATTGGGAAGAAACCATTTAAGGACTTTCTCGTGTGCTCTACCTGCCCTTATTTTTCTTTATGGGGGCTGAATGTTGGCAGACCGGATTGCGTGCAAAAGGGTTACACTTTAACGACTTTGAGGGATTCGATCGATCTTTCAACCATTTTTTCTATGTTCAATTTTTCTTCCGCCTCCATCACTTCCTTCAGCTTCGCCCTTGTCGCTGGTTTGCTAGGAACTGCTGCGCATCCTCCAGCCTTTCTGCTTGAAATTTTGTATGTTCCAATTTTTCTTGCTATTGTTTCTGTTTCTGCCTTGTCGAATCCTAGTAGTGGTCTATGTATCGGATACTTCTGGACAGCATTACTTAGCACCCTTAGGTTGGTTATGGTTTGGCTAGCCTGCTCCCCAATTGCCTCTCCAGTCACGATCCCCTCGGCCCCTATCAGATCAGTTAGGCGTTCTGCTATTCGGTACATCATACGTTTGCAGAGCAAACAGGTGAATTTTCTAGAACAGTTTTCTACAATTTTCTTCAAGTTTTCTCCGTGCTGAACCACGTAAACCCTTCTAGGAAATCCAACAGCCCAATCAAAAAGGGCTTCAGCGACATTCAACGCCCTCTCCGTCGTAGTCGCATCTGTGAAAGGCGTGTTGTCAAAATAAACAGGCACAACAGGGCAACCCCGCTTCATAACCAGCCAACACGCCACCGCGGAATCAATTCCACCACTCAACAAACCAACCACCCTAGGTTGAGTACCAAGGGGCATGCCACCAGCTCCGTCAATTATATCTGAGTACACGAAGGCCTCATCGTTTCTGGCCTCAACTCCAAGCTTCACATCCGGTCTATCCAAATCAACTTTCAAACCCAACTTCTCGCCAAACTCGTCAAGGATACGCTGTCCCACCACCCTACAAACGTCAGCGCTGGAATAAGTTTGATCACCTACCCGGCGACACTTAACAGCAAAACTGTTTCCCTCCTTCAGCAAATGGCCGGCCAAGAATACATTTCTATCAACTATGTCCTCAAGCTTGGAAGAGGTTTCCAGCGATGGAGAAACCGAAGAAATACCAAAAATTCGTGCCAGCCTGCGCGCTGCCTCCACCGCCGAGTCAGTTCTCAAAAAAAGCCTGCCGTGTCTGCGAACAATCTCGCTGTAGGGAACTTCATAGTGCTTCAAAACGTTCTTTATGTTCTCAACTAAACGTCGCTGATACAACCTTCTAGTCCATGTCTTCTTGATCCACAATTCTCCGCCAAAACGAATGATGACGGAATCAAAAACGTCTTTTACGCTAGTTTCCACTTGGAACCCTCAGAGGTATCCTCCACCACAACACCTAATTCCCTCAGCTTCGCCCTAATCTCATCTGATAACTCGAAATCTCCTTTACGACGCAAATTCTCCCTCAATTCAACCAGAAGATTCACCAGATCGTTAACCAGTTTCTCACTGACTTTCTTAGCTCTCTCCTTCTGAAACAGACCAAGTACCCTTCCCAACTCCAAAAAATCATCATAAACTCCCTTCAGTAGTTCAGTGTTCACTTGCTTCTTTTCTCCCAGAAATCTGTTTATCTCTCTAGACAGATCAAATAAGGCAGCTAGGGCTCGGGGAGTGTTAAAATCTTCGTCCATAGCCTCTACGAATTCGCCTCTAAGCTTTTCAACTCTCTTCTCAAATGTCTTCTCCACTTTGTTTGGTTCTCTTTCCACCGAACGTTCCATAGCCTCCTCCAAACCATCCAAAGTGTTGTAAAGCCTATCCAAGCTAGTTTCAGCGCCTCTAAGTTTCTTGTCGGTGAAATCTATCTCGCTTCGATAATGGGTGGATAAAACAAAAAGCCTAATGGCCTCAGCGTCGTATTTCTTTAAAGCCTCCCTAACCGTAATGTAGTTTCCCAAAGACTTAGCCATCTTCTCGCCATTAATCGTTAGAAAACCGGTGTGCAACCAGTACTTGACAAAAGGTTTCTTTCCAGTCAAAGCCTCACACTGGGCAACCTCGTTTTCATGATGGGGAAATTTTAGGTCACGGGCACCGCCATGGATGTCGAATTGGGGCCCCAAATACTTTAAACCCATAATCGCGCACTCGATATGCCAGCCGGGAAAACCGTAACCCCAAGGACTCCACCACTTCAGCAGATCACCTTCATCAGCCCTCTTCCACAAGGCAAAATCTTTAGAATTCCTCTTGTCCGGATGAACCTCAAACCTGGAGCCAACTAGCATGGCTTCAGGCTTGATCTTGGAAAGCTTTCCATAATCCTCAAATTTTGAAACATCGAAAAACACGTTTCCGTTGACCTCGTAGGCGTATCCTTTCTCTATCAGAGACTGGATGGCTTCAATCATTTCGATCAAGTGTCCCGTCGCCCTAGGAGAGATGTCAGGTCGCTTTACTCCCAGCGAATCTAAGTCTCTGACGTATTCCCTCATGTAGAACTCTACCAACTGCATAGGCTCGATCCTCTCCTCCCTTGCCCTCTTCACAATCTTGTCTTCAGCAGTATCTTCGGTTAGATGCCCCACATCCGTGATGTTCTGAACATAGAAAACTGAGAAGCCTTTAAACTCCAGCCAACGAACGATTACGTCAAAGGCAAGGTAGGTTCTAGCGTGGCCTAAATGAGCCCAGTCATATACCGTGGGTCCACAAACATATATTCCTACGTGTTTTTGTCTCAAAGGCTTGAACTCTTCCAGTTTTCCGCCCATGGTGTTGAAAACCCGTAATACCATCATTTCCACCCACAAAGCAAAGGTTTTGAACTCGAATCAACGACCACAGATTTCGGCTAAACGAAACTTTAGGGAATCCTTGATTTAAACCTTATATTGAAGTCTCAGCTAGTCTTTGCTTTTCTACCATATCACTTCAAGTCACGTAAACTAATTGTCGGGAACCGCAGTCTTTGGGATAGTCCACAAAAATCCTGAATAGTTTATCTAACACATGATATGTTTCATTCAAGAAGAGTACTATGTCGAAAAGAGACACGTAGCCTGTGATGTCGAATTATACTTATGCTATATATTTTGCCTTCATTAAACCTATATACCCTAAACCAGTCAAGGTTTTAACATCGTAAAACCAACGATGCGATAAAATTGCCAAAAGAATCTGGAGTCGTTATTTGTCCGAATCCTAAATGTCACAGGAAAATTGAAGAGTCTATTCTCTTGAATAATTTGTCAACAACACCGGGGGAACAATACTACGCTTGTCCCTATTGCTTCATCAAACTGGATGTGGATGCCGAAAACGACGAAAACATTACAGAGGAATCTACACCTAGTCCACCTGTGCATCCGTCGTTGGAAAAGGTTCTGGACGTGATTTCTGCTCGACCTCAAAAGGAAGAAGAGGAAAAGAAGAAAAAAGAAGAACCCACAGCTGAAACACCAGAAGAGGAAGAAAAAGGTCCTTCAGGGTGTCCTCATCGTTTCGGATATTTGGCGAATCGTCCTAAAGATGCTCCTATCCCGCAAGAATGCTTAACTTGCCAGAAAATAGTGGACTGTATGCTCAGATTAAGCGCCTCTCGACAAGGCGAATCTGAAGAATAATAGCGGAAAATTGAGCTAATATACGGCAAAACTAGATGAAAATTCCCGGGTAAACCTTCTTTTCTTTTTAAAAGATCTTGAGTGAAAACGGCCACAAACTTTGAAAGGGCGATAGAATTAGGCACGAACGTTTCAATAATTGCTTAAAAGCCTTCGGTTGAAAATATAAGACGTTTTGATGAGCTGGGAAGTAGAAGTGAACTGAGGCATTGCACATGCTGTTGAAGGCAACGGTAACCACGAAGGGGGCTGTTCTCTTAGGAAAGCATTTCGCATGTGATGCCTTCGATGAAACCAGGCCGATAAGGGTGGTTACGCACGCTCATTCTGATCATATGCTTGGTTTGCGGCAAAGTTTGAAGCAATGCGAAGCAGTGGTGATGACTCCAGCTACGAAGGATTTGATAGATGCTATGAAGGGCCCTCGTTTTCTTTTAAGGGGAAATGTCAAAACCCTCGACTACGGGGAAGCTTTCGTGTACGAAGACGAGCAACTAACTCTGCACTATGCGGATCATATTTTGGGCACGGCTCAGGTTCTCGTAGAAGATGGGGAGGAAACCAGGATTCTCTACACCAGTGACTTCAAGATTTCTAGGACCCCGGTGGTTGAGGCTGATGTCCTTGTTTTGGAGGCTACCTACGGAAATCCTTACCGTGTGAGGCCCTTCGGAATAATGGCGGAAGGTATCCTCGTTTCTTTGGTGGAACAAGGTTTGAAGCGGGGGCCCGTATATGTGTTTGGTTATCATGGAAAACTCCAAGAAATTATGCAAATTTTGTATGAAGCAAAGGTAAAAGTGCCTTTCATCGTTCCGGAAAAGATTTTTCAAGTTTCAAAGGTTTGTGAGAGGCATGGAATGAGGTTTGGAAAGCGTCTTCTTTTGTTTAGTGAAGAGAGGGCGCAGTCGATGCTGTGCCAGCGTGAACCGTGCATCATCTTTTATCACACACATTCCCGAAAAAAGGTGGAGAAAGAAGCTCTATGCGTCTACGCGAGTGGTTGGCAATTCGTGAAGCCATGTCAGAAAATAGGAGAGGACGAGTATAGGGTTGGCCTGAGTGGCCATTCCGACTTCAATGAACTGCTTCAGTACGTGGAAAAATGTAGGCCAAAAATGGTTATGACCGACAATCATAGGTTTGGAGACGCTTTTGTTTTAGCGAGGGAGATTGAAAAGCGACTGAATATTCCGGCGAAACCTGTTCCATCCTAGGCGTAATGCTTAAGATTTTCGTTGCGGTTGTGTAAGACGAACCGGTTTGTTGTCTTCACTTAGAAAAGTGCACGTGTTGCTCATGTTGGTTGGGGGAATCCTTTTGGTAGTTGGTTTGATTACGCCTTGGTATTTCTTATCTGCAGAAGAAAAATACTATTCCATGTCTGCGATGGGCGGATCCCTTGTAGATGAGTTTGCCTCCGAATTTTTTAACTCCTTAGCGGCTTACATTTCCCTTTGTTTCGCCATAGTTTCAGTACTGTTGTCCTTCGTCAGCGTAAGATTGTCTGAGGTTAGCCAAAGAAAATACGTGGCTGTTGTAAGTTGTTTTACTGGAATCTGCGTCTTGATGAACATTGTGTACATACATTCTTGGCTTGGCTTAGTTTTTCCCGGCACTCCCTTCGTTTGCTACGGCTCAGAATCCAGTTGTGGCCCAATGATTGGCTATTTCCTCACGTGGGCGGCTATGGCTCTCCTTTTCGCATCCACATACATCTCAAAAGGCTTGACTCAGGTGCCCGTAAAGGCTGAAAGTTAAACAGCAGTAGCAAGCATTTCTTCGGTGGAAGCTTTTATCGTTCGCGTTTTCCAGTTATGAAGTCTTCCACCCATTGTCGTGCTACATCGTCTGGAACTTGAACTGGCGGATGCTTAAACGCATACGAAGATATGCTGGTTAACGGACCACCTATCCCTCGATCCAGAGCCAGCTTCACTGCCCTTATAACGTCAATAACCACCCCAGCGCTGTTAGGAGAGTCTTCCACCTCCAACTTAGCCTTAATCATAACTGGTTGATTCCCAAACTTCTTGCCTTTAATGTAGACGTAGCAGATTTTCTTGTCGCCGAGGAAGGGAACGTAGTCTGATGGCCCTATTCTAGTTGGAACCTTGTAGGGAACCAAACTCGTGACAGCCTCCGTCTTGCTTATCCGTTTGGTTTTCAGTCGTTCCTCGACGGTCATGTTTTCAAAGTCGGTGTTTCCTCCAAGGTTTAGCTGATAAGTCTCCTCCACTTCAATTCCCCTATCTACGCATAGTTTAATCAGGTTTCGGTGGAGAATTGTGGCTCCAAGCTGGCTTTTCACGTCGTCACCCGCCACTGGCAGTTGCTTTTCCTTAAACCGTTTGCTCCAAGAATTGTTGGAAGCAATAAACTCGGGTATGCAGTTCACAAAGGCACAACCTGCGCCTAGGGCTGCTTGAGCATAGTGACGCGCAGCTTTATAGCTTCCCACGGGTAGAAAATTTACTAGCATATCGGCTTCGGTTTCTTTAAGCACCTCAGCCACATCGACAGGCTTCGTCTCCTTCTCGTTGTAGATTTGGAAAGATTCCCTCATGTGCGGGGCAACTCCGTCGAGAATAGGGCCTGAAAGAACCTTCACGTTAAGATTAGGTACTTCTGCAAACTTAGCACAGGAGTTTGGCTTCATGAAAACGGCTTCGCCTAAGTCCCTTCTAATCTTTCTTTTGTTCACCTCGAAGGCAGTCACAAACTTTATGTCGCGAATGTAGTAGCCTCCGAAGTTGACGTGCATAAGTCCAGGAACCTTCTCCTCTTCCGCTGTCTTCTTGTAATATTCGACTCCCTGAACAAGGGCTGAAGCACAGTTACCCACTCCGGCGATGGCAACTCGAATGTCTGGCAAACGAATTCCTCCATAGCGTAGTCAATTAATTCCGTTACCGTCTCCAAGCGGTTTATTACCTAGATTCTTATTTAACTTATCCACGACAAGAGTCAGGATGGAAGTCTGAAATATGGGAGATCTAGCTATTAAAAGTGAACCCTTCAAAGAAATCGCAATCATGGAACACACTCGATTTCCAACCATCGACGACTTGGCACGCTTCGCTAACATCGCTGCCGGAGGAAAAACAACTGGCGTCTACTGGGCAAACGGAGTAGCCTTTGTTTATTATCCTTTTCCCACAACGACCGAGATAGCCGCGAAGGCTCTGATTGAAGAAAAAAGGGTGTACTGGGCCTTCGTAAGTTACGCCCTCATGCCTGAATACCGTCCACTAATAGAGACTAAAGAGAGAATTATGGTTCCCGTTATCAACATGTCCACGAGCCCCCTGTTTCAAAAAGTTGCTCAATGGTTAAAAGAACAGCGTTAGGTTTCACCTGTAAGCCAAGTATGTCCCCTTTTTATGGCTTCTTTCGCAGCTTCACGAATGTTGTAGCCAGTTACGTGAAGGATAGGCTCGTTGAACTCCGAGTCTATGTCCATACTTGCTTTGAAGAGATATGCGTGATGAGCTACAGCCACTATATCTTCTATCTTAGAAAACCTAGATTTCTTTGTCTCTTGGACGTGCGCGCATCTAAAGATTCTGAAAAAATGTCGCTAGATACTGTTCAAAGCGTCCACACTTCTTGAGGTAGAGGCCGTAGTTAACGAGGGCAACCATGGCTCGAGCCGCGTCTTCTGGCGAGAAATAGGCGGGAATCC
>JAOUPL010000102.1 GCA_029879825.1 Candidatus Bathyarchaeota archaeon | reverse complement strand
GAGTTTGTTGACGTTAGGCCAATCTCAGGCGTCGTGGCAAACCTTGCTGTTTATACAGCTTTCGCTGAACCAGGGGATTATATGCTTGCCCTATCGATTCCATCTGGCGGCCACATTTCTATGGGCAAAAAGAAGCTGGGAGGAACCGCGGGGGCTGTACATGGATTGAATGTTGAATATCTTGCATTAAATCATCAAGAGCTAAATGTTGACGTTGATGAAACTATTAGAATAGTTGAAGAACTAGTGAAGACAGGGAAAACTCCGAAACTTGTCATGTTTGGCGGCAGCGTTCTTCCCTTTCCACATCCTGTTAAGGAAATGGAAGGATATTTCCATAACCTCGGTGCCACTGTTGTTTACGACGCGGCGCACGTGGCAGGATTAATCGCTGGAGGGACTTTTCAGGATCCATTGAGGGAGGGAGCAGATGTCGTAACATTAAGTACACATAAGACATTACCAGGCCCACAGCACGGAATGATCTTATCCTTGGAGAAACATGCGGAGAGAATAAAGAGGGCGACGTTTCCAGGCGTTGTGAGTAATCATCATCTACAGAACGTTGCGGGAGTGGCCGTTGCATTGGCGGAGATGCTTGAATTCGGAAGAAAATATGCAAAACAGGTGATAAAGAACGCGAAGGCGCTGGGACAGGCGCTCTATGAGAGAGGATTCAAGGTTTTAGCTGAACATAAAGGTTTCACAGAGTCTCACGTTTTACTTATCGACATAACAGAATATGGAGATGGAGGTAAAATTGAAAAGGAGCTTGAAAAAGCAAACATCGTAATTAACCGGAACCTTTTGCCTTGGGACATTCGGGAAGGAAGACATTACATGAACCCTGGGGGAATTCGACTGGGGACCTCTGAAACAACTAGGCTAGGTATGAAAGAGAAAGAGATGAAGGAAATAGCGGAGTTTGTCAAGCGGGTAATCGTAGACAAAGAACCTGCAGAGAAAGTAAAAGAAGACGTTGCCGAATTTAGAAAAAACTTTCAGAAAGTACATTTTTGTTTCGAGAAACTAAGGGATGCCTATGAATATATAGCGATCAAGTAGGCAATCGAGCATAGCGTCACAACACTCTACTCAACGAGGTTTAAGGTTTGAGCTCATCTGAGGAACTTTTGGATGCATTACGTAAAGTCGTTGTTCTTGGTGATGTGTGGAAGGCTCGCAAAATAGCAGAACAAGCAGTTAATCAAGGTTTACCCGCAAATGACGCTTTGGAAGAATTAATCGGGGCAATGAGGGAAGTTGATGAAAAATATGAAAGAAACGAATTTTTTGTTATAGATGTGGCTGCTGCTGCCTCGGCTATGCGAGAAGCTTTCAAAGTTTTTGAGCCTCACCTGCAAGTCGAGGCTACAAAAGTGAAGGGAAAGATCGTTATTGGAGCACTAAAGGGAAATGTTCAAGGTTTGGGAAAAGACATTGTGGCAGCTATGCTCAGAGCAGCAGGATTTCAAGTGGTGGATATAGGCGTGAACATCCCGCCTAACGTTTTCGTGGGAACCGCCGTCCACGAAGACGCGCAGATAATTGCCATTTCTGTCTCTATGAAGGAAACTGTTCCCTTCTTGAAGGATGTGGTTAATCAATTGCAACAAAAGAGATTACGTAGTAAAGTGAAAATTTTGATTGGAGGTCCAGCGGTTTCTGAACAAACCTGTGAAGAATATGGTGTTGACGCCTACGGGAAGGATGCAAGAGACGGCATCAACAAGGCTGAGAATCTACTAAGGGACGAGGCTTAGATACTTGGCGCGTTTGCTATTAACGATATTTTTATGTCTTCATGAGAACAGGTAAGATTTCAAAACCCCTACTTTCTATTAATATAACTTAAAAGATCTTGTAAAGTGGATGATTGGAAACACGGGGTTTTATCTCTAATCGTCTTATGGCATAATATGCAATGATCGCATCGTTCATGGCACATGCGGGTATCAAATTTTTCGCTTGTTTTATGGGTCCATAGATGAGGAAATCCGCTCCGTTAAATTGGGTGATGGCGTGTGCGGATGCATTGTAAGCCGCAAATCCCTTTTTCAAAAGTTTATCTTGCGATCTTTTCCAGTCATAAGTGGCGTTTGCAGGAGAACATCCTGCGGGATATCCCAATTCGTTTTTTACAATCCTGATTGCCTTTGCGGCATACGCAATGCTTGGTACATCAAAGACTACGGTGTCTACAAGTATTTTCTTTATGTGTGCTTCTTTTGCGGTTTTAAGCAAGCCAACATCTTTACCAAAGCCCTTCAAGATCGAAACTCTTCCCTCAGGCGAGAAATCCATCTCGTTAAACGCCAGAAGAACAGCTGCATTCGCTTTTGATTCACGAATAGCCTCTACCTCGTTTTCAGAAGATTGAGGTGAGATCGCATTAAAAATGACCTTTTCTTGCAACCCCAGATCTCTTACCGTTTTTAAAGCAGCGATACGAGTTTCCGAATTAGCTCCGTCAACAAGAAAAACGCTATCACTGTGTTCGGAGATGAACATGATATATTGCTTCATAGCCTCGGGATACATCGCCATGATGTCTATAAAATGGGGAGTACCCGTTTCTACAGAAAGTTCTTCAGCAGTCTTAACCCATCTCAGCACGGATTTTCGGTCAAACTCACCTTTTTTATGATTAGTTACTTCCGGCATTCCTCCATAAAAGATGTTTCCAATAAGAACTGTAGGCAACTCGCCAGGCTGTCCACCGATTTTGACGTTTCCGATTTCCCAAATTTTTTGTTTAGATTTAAACTTGAACAAAACAAACACCTTAACCTTTCGCGGTTCGTTAGTTATAAAAACCTTTGGTCAAATATATCGTCAACGGATGCGCGCATAGGTTCTAGCTTTCTAGGGCATGAAAACAAATATTAGAGAACAAAATCACGAGCTATTGAAACATTGAAGAAAATAGCATGATGAGTGCATATAGCGCGCGAAATTCGCGCGCAATGTGGGGACTCTGGAATGAAACAAGAAAAAGTCAACGCAAAATCGGTGGCGAAAAACATAGCGTTGGTTGCTGTCTTCGCTCCATTGTACACAATTTTCACTTTTTGGCCTCTTTCTCCCGTAGTTGGTGCCCTAGGGAAATTTATTACGATGGCAGTTATTATGGCCCCGTTGATAGGAATTATACTTGGTCCATACTTAGGCGTCCTCTCTGTGGCTGTGGGAGGAATTGTTGGATTATCGGCGGGGCAGATTGGGGGGCCTTTTGGGCCGCTTAGTTTTGTGCCACACGCAGCTACAACCTTCTGTTCAGGTATGCTTTACAATGGCAAGCGGATGATTTGCGCGATCACCTACACCGTTTTGCTAGTCGTCCTTGCCTTCTACCCAGTAGTTGGACCGGTATGGTTGTACCCATACTTCGTTTGGATGCAAATTGTTGGTTTAGTCATTTTAGTCTCTCCACTACAATCAAAAGCGGTGAAGCAAATATATGACTATACCAAATTGACAGAACTAACTTCTGGAGTTGGCATAGTATCCCTTACAGCAACTCTTTTTGGACACATTGTGGGCGATATAATGTTCGAAGCAATCTACTGGCCAAACATAATTTCCAGCGTGGATACATGGAAAAGCGATTGGCAATTTCTAACATGGGTATACCCACTTGAGAGAGTGATAATCGCAATAGCTGCAGCGTTGATTGGAACCGCTCTGATAAAGGCATTAAAAGCGTATGATCTAAAATTCTAAGAACCTGACAGAAAGCTGCTATTTCATTCTTTTAGTGGATACGTGAAAAGCCGTTATGTATACGCATTTGTCAGGAGAGATTTTCATTTCGTCTATGCTGGTGTTTCCAACGAAAGTAGTAGGTGCTCCTCTGATGAGAGCTGCTGGCGTTCTTTCGCCAGCCTGTCCCATGACAAGGTGAGCTGCAGATGCAAGATCGTCAGCAACGGCGTGTCGAGTGATTAATAAGGGCTTTTGAAAGAGATCTCTTTCTCCTCTGCAGTCTTTTATCGGCTTGAAGCCCGCCACCCCTATCGCCACACCCCTCGTACCCATTCTGAGGGGGGCTACGCTACTGTCCACTAGTAGAACTCCAACATCTTTGCCTACGCGCCGCCTAATCTCCTTATGAAGACTCTCCGCTCGACGCTGAGGATTTGAAGGCCATAGAGCAGCACAACCTGTCGGAACATTCTTATGATCAACACCAGCGTTTATCGCCAAAGCATTATCCTTCAACGTAAGAATAGCTTTCTCAACTCCTCCATAAATCTTGTCAGCCTCCCTCAAGACCAACTCGACAAACTCAGGCTCAAGCGAGTGTTTTCTCGCCAATTCCTCCGCCCTTTTTGACACCGACACCGTCTTCATTTTGACGATGCGCCCGTCAGCAGATGCCACGGCCTTCGATGACATCGCCAAGATATCGCCATCTTTCAGTTTCAGTCCCTGTCTTTTAACGGCTTGGATAAGGATGGCCACTAAATCATCTTTAGGCTTGATTAACGAAGTCTTCAAGGCTAAGACTTGCATACTCAACCCACATGGAATTCATGTAATCTACATTTTAGTATT
>JAOUPL010000101.1 GCA_029879825.1 Candidatus Bathyarchaeota archaeon | reverse complement strand
TACTGAGGATAAAAGGCAAGTAGCGTGTAGGGAATTTCGGGGTCGATGCCAGCCATGAATTTCGCTAGATTTCCAACCTCTTCTACATCAATGTAACCTGGAACCAGAAGAGTACTTGCTGTTAAAACCGGCAACTCAGAGCGTTTCTTAAAAAAGCGACCACCAATCATCCTGAAGCTTTCAAGCATAGGTTTGTTCGAGACTCCACATAGGGCTTTGTTGAGGTTGTCATCCCAAGTTTTCAAGTCAAATTTGATGTTCCCCCCGCTAACGAGAGAAAGCTCAGATGCCTTCAACGCAAACTCTTTCCTCCAATAACCGTTAGTTTCCCAACAAACCCTCAACATGCGCTTTCGCTTCTTAGCCGTTTCCAACGCCAGCTCGCTGGTTTTCAAGGCATGAGGCATCTGAGGGGATGGATCGCCACCAAAGAAGCAGATGCATGAAACGTGGCTGTCGACTTTAGAAGTTAGGCTTTCCGCGCTCATAACCGGACCAAGCTTGGCGGCCAGGTTCCTGTAATGCCAGTTCTGACAATAGAGGCAGTCGAGGCTACAAGCTCCGTAAAAAACCGCAAGATTTGCGTAGCCCGTTTCTGGTCCGCTCTTGTAAGCGTATTTTGGGTAGCCTGCGCCTGTGCATCCGGGGCAGAACCACCAAGCGACGCAGTTGGTTGGAAGCGGATCGTAATACCATTGGAGTATACCCTTCTCGTTTGTTCCGCCCATGCGAACCAGTCGACTCCCCCTGTTGAAGACCAAGCCGCAGAAGCCCTTCTCTCCTTCGCCGATTTTGCAGTCGTTGGAGCACATTCCGCAAGAGATTCCGTCTGCGTCCCTTGGCGGTTTTGGAGGCAACCCGAAAACTTCTCGACTTTCTGCATGAACTTTGTCGGTTATCTTAAGCGCTTCCTCCGGCTTGTCTCTGGCACACTGCAGACAGACGCCTAGCTGACTTGAGATTACGGGTGACTGATCGCCACAGATTCGGCATCGCCCCAACGACTTCCACCGAGAAACCTTAGAACAAACGTGTTTTTAGTTGTTATTACTTCATGGCAGTTTCTTAAACGTGTTATCCCTGTTCATCTCCTTCCCAGCAAAGTAGGATGGCAAAATGAATGCGCGCGCGTTAAGAGGTAGACGGTGCTGCTGGAAATACGTGAAACGGCGTAAGGGGCATCGCGCGCCCCTCATTAACACTTATGCGCTAGTTACTCCATGAAGGGCAGTTTTCTCGCCATCATGTAGGCAGCTTCTCCGTCTGCGTAATATCCTGTGATCGTTCTTATGACTTCAAACCTCATTTTTCTGTAAAGGTTCACAGCGGGCATATTGCTTGCCCGAACCTCCAAGTAGCACTCTTTCGCCTTGTAGTTCAACATAGCCTCCATCGCCTCTCGCATCAACGCGTATCCAATTCCCTCCCGCTGATGTTCCGGCAAAACAGCGACGGAAATCACATGTGCCTTCCTCGTAATCCCCAACAGCTTGAAACTTGGAATTCCAGTTTCGATGCGGCACATGATGTAGCCCACCACATCTCCATTTTCTTCAGCGACAATGAATGTTTCTGGAAAGCGTTGGTACAAATTCATGAAAAAGAAGGTGGTGTAGTTTTCTGGGAGACACACCCGGTTTATGTGCATCACCCGCTCCAAATCAGAGGGCCTAAATCGCCTCAACGTGAAAGTCGTCTGCAAAGTTATCCCTCATTTCCAGCTTATTGTGCGGTTTTTACAACGGGCAACGTGATGTTTCCGAAGGGCATAGCCCAAGCTTTTGCGTTTTTGCCAGCTAGGTCAAAGGCGTCTCTCAAAGCGTCGTTTAAAGCCTTAGCCGTCCTTAATTTAAAGGTGTTCACAGCGTAATAGTCAGGCATGACCGAAACCAAGATTATCTTGACCCTCTGAAGAGCCTTCATTAGGTAGTAAGCCTTGTGTCCCCCAAGAATGAAACGCTTTTTTATCTCCTTCTCCATACGCTTCAAATCGTTAAAACTTGTCATCCATTCGTAGAAAACTTCGTTGCCGTGTCCCTCAGGGCATTCCGCCACCAGAACAATGACGCCTCCTCTCTTCACAGCTTCCAAGGCGTTGTCGATTCCTTTGTAGGCTTGAAAAAGATCAATGTCAAGAGGATGCCCACCGGAACTAACAACGACAATGTCTGCCCTCCGCTCAATAGTAACCTTATACATTTCATCCACAAGCTTTACTCCCTCATAGAAAGCCTGTTCTAAATCTCCAGCAAACGCTCGAACCAGCTCCTGCTTACTCTTCGTAACGATGTTCAAAATGAAGTCAACCTTGGCAAGTTTCGCCGCCTCCACCATGTCTTCATGCACAGGGTTTCCCTCCAAAACGCCAGTCGCGGCTTTGGGATGCAAAAGCATTGCGTGATTATGTTGGATGGTTTCAGCGCTTGACACAGCCGGCAGAACGCTTTTCCTTCCACCCCCATACCCAGCATAATAATGTAAGCCTATGTCTCCGGTCAAAACCTTCACGTCGGCTTCGGCAAAAACCTTGTTCACATAAACTTTCGTCCCGAAGGAAGTCTTACCTAGAAAAACCTGATCTCCAGATTTGTAATCATGACTTATGGTCTTCACCCTTTTTAGAGCCTCTTCCCCCACAAGTTTTTCCATTTCATCCGGCTTTACAGCACGATGAGAACCGCAGCCAAAGATAATCGTGACGTCTTCATCCTTCACCCCAGCCCTGTTCAATTCGTCCAATAATGGAGAAACCATTAAACCACTCGGAGTTGCGCGGGTTGCGTCGTCAACAACTATGGCTACTTTGTCTCCTTCCTTCGCCATTTCATTTAGTCTTCTGGTTCCAATGGGCTGGGTTAAAGCTCTTTCAATTTCACCTCTTGAATCTGCAACCCCAAGCCTTTCTTTCGGCTCGATGGAACCCAGAAAGTTTCGGGTAGGAATCCTCGCGCAAACCTCGGTTTTCCCGTAGGGAAGCCAAACATCAACCATGGAAGCCCCTTCTAGTTGACTAGAAGATTTTCATGGAGCTTAATTTAAAAGTAGCGGAGGAAACCAACGCAAGGTCTTTAAAACCCAACTGACATAACCCCAAATAGGGTAAAGGAGGAAAGGACTTAGTGGAAAAGGAAGCCATGAAGGCTGAACTATGTCGAATTCTGAACAAGATTGGTGCCCTAAAGTTTGGAGCCTTTAAACTCACCAGCGGAAAGGTAAGCCCCTACTACATCGACCTAAGAATCGTTCCAAGCTTCCCAGACGCCTTTCAAAAAATCTGCGACCTCTACGTCAAACTAATAAAAAAGGACATCGGAGTCAACAACTTAGACAGAATCGCAGGAATCCCCACCGCCGGCATACCCTTGGCATCCCTCACCGCGTATCACCTCAAAAAACCCTTCCTCTACATTCGCCCAACCGAGCGCCTGCACGGACGAGAACGACGAGTAGAAGGCATTCTATTGCCCGGAAACCGCGTCTTGCTGATGGACGACCTCATAACCAGCGGAGGATCACTAAGGAGAGCGGCGGAGGCTGTCAGAACCGAAGGCGGCGTGGTAACAGATGCCCTTGTATTACTGGACCGCGAAGAGGGAGGAAAAGAGAATTTGGCTAAGGACAATGTCAAACTTCATTATTTGCTGACAACAAGCGAGGCTGCTCACAAACTATATGAGATAGGCGCCATCACAGAAGACCAATTAGATATTGTACTGAAACAAGTGAAACGAAAATAGCATATTCAACAAGAGAAATTCGTCACTGTTATGTTGTTAGTTTTCAGGACCCATCCTGGCGAAAAAACAGTAATCCGAGATAGAGTACTGATCTGAATCCAAGGTATCGATTAGAGTTTCATCGTTCATAAAAGTCAGATGTGGGTGATCACCGTATGGGGCAATGCAATGGAAATACCGAATGGCCTTCTGAAACGGTTTTTCAGGAGCGCGAAGTCTTATTGCTGCTCGCACTGTGGATACGAGCTTCCAAAGGAGGACGCCGTGATCTCTGGATGGGACTGTCAGCAGTCGCTATGTCATGTGCACTGCCCTAGATGTGGGAAAATAATAACGCATGCCCCATGACTAATAGTCTCTGTCTCTCTTCTTCGTCTAGATGATTTAGTTGGGCTAAAACACAATAGATACAAAAAATTAGAGGGGTTCAGGAGTGTTTTAATCACGTTTACTCGTAGTATATCAATTCTTCTTCCTCGAGTTTCTTATGAAGTTTGCCAACCGCTTCGTAGACGTCCTCTTCCTTTTTGGCGCCTGTGCAAACCAGTTTCCCGCTGGCGAAGAGGAGAATCACCACCTTCGGCTCACCCATTCGGTAGATTAGACCTGGAAACTGTTCCGGTTCGTACATAGTTCTCCCAAGCGAGTAGGCTGACCTTTCAAGGTCTATCATTCCTCCTAAACTCGCTGATGCAACTATGTTTTGTATTTTCAACTCGGGTTTGCCAACGATTATTATCCCGCTTTTCTTCAGTTCCTTTACAACCTTCATCACGGCTCTCCTCGATTCTTTCTCAGACTTGGCTCCGGTGCAAACCATCTTCCC
>JAOUPL010000100.1 GCA_029879825.1 Candidatus Bathyarchaeota archaeon | reverse complement strand
GGCTGGCTTCTCATTATTCTGCTTCATTTCGCCTTCTCCTATCCCGTCGTAGTTAGGGTAATGGTTGGAGCGCTACTGGACTACAAACGGGAATACGAGGAAGCTGCAAGAACATTAGGCGCTGCGCCGCTAACCGCAGATAGAACCGTCACGCTTCCCATACTGAAAACAGCTTTAATAGCATCCTTCATACTGGCATTCGCACGATCAGTTTCTGAAACCGGTGCAACTCTGATGGTTGCTGGCGCTTTCGAAAACGGACCGATTTTCATTAATAATCTTAAAACTAATCAAGAACTTGGTTACGAAGGCGCCTTAGTCTTTGTTAGCTTCGTTTTGATAGTCATCTCTTGCATAATCTTTGTAACAATCAGGCTGCTGGGTCCGAGACTGAAGATGCCCATTAAAAAAGTTTGGCCAGTGGCTGAGAGAAAACTAAGCAGTTCGGGGATAACAAAGTTTAGAAACGGTACATCGCTTCTAGTGTTCTTCCTTCTGGTTCTCATTCCTTCGCTTTTCGTTGCTCTCCCAGCATTCTACGCTGTAACAAACGGGACACTTAGCCAAGCGGTGACTGGTGTAGGCATCTGGCAAGAATACTGGCAAAGTCTCGTTTTATCCTATTTTATTGGCGCAACCGCCACTTTGTTGAACGTAATAGCTGGGTTGCCAATGGCGGTTCTCATTGCAAGAAAGAGACTGGGAACAGCACTTTCATCAATTTTAGATGTGCTAGTCAACATTCCTTTAATAGTTCCATCGATCGCCCTTGGAATTTCATTTAGCATTTTCTGGGAAAACTTCGTATTCATGCCTGAAATTGGACTACTAATCTTTGTCCATCTTTCAATTACCTATCCCTACTTAGTTAGGTCGATGGCAGCAGCCATAGAAAGAGTGAATATAGATTATGAAGAAGCATCGAGAACATTAGGAGGAAGACCCTTCACCGTATTCAGAACCATCATCCTACCCTTAACCAAATATTCATTGATCGCCGGAGCAGTCATGGTTTTCACGAGAAGCGTCAGTGAAACCGGCGCCACCTTAGCAGTAACCGAGTTGAAAACTGTTCCTGTTTTATTGGTCGAGTGGGTTAAAGGAACGGTTCATGTCACTTCGCTGGAAATTGGTCTCGGTTGCGGCATTCTAGTGCTGTTTTCTTTCATAATCTTGCTGGTTTTGAGGCTGTTTGCCAGAGGAAAGGGAAGGTATTAGTATGTTTAATATATTTATCATGTTTCCATACCTATGGAAGACTGATGGAGGCTTTAGATGCCAGAAGTCCGGATGGTGAACGTCACAAAGAAATATGGCAAGATCGTTGCCGTCGACAATGTTAGCCTCCAAATCAATGATAGAGAATATTTTTCTTTGATTGGCCCCAGTGGATGCGGCAAAACCACCCTGCTTAGAATGGTTTCAGGTTTGGTTCAGCCGGACGAAGGCGAAATTTACATCGACGATCGTCTTGTTACGTCCGTTCCACCTGAAGATCGTGGCATCGGATTCGTTTTTCAAACATACGCACTTTTTCCTCACATGAATGTTTGGGACAACGTGACATATGGTCCGCGAGTGAAAGCTTTGGAAAGCAAGGAAAGCGAAAGAATTGGGCGTGAAATGTTAGAAATGGTCAGGCTTTTTGAACGTTTAGACGCTTTTCCTTCTGAGTTGAGCGGCGGAATGATGCAGAGGGTTGCCTTAGCCAGAGCGTTATCAGCCGGCGCCAAACTGTTGCTATTAGACGAACCCTTAGGCGCCTTGGACGCCAAAATCAGGTTTGAATTGAGGTACGAATTGAGGAAGTTTGTGAAAGACCTTGAATTAACTGGCATACACGTAACTCACGACCAATCGGAAGCCATGGCAATTTCTGACAGGATAGCGGTGATGAGGAAAGGAAAAATTTTGCAGGTTGGTACCCCCAAAGAATTGTACCTGCAGCCACAGCACATATTCGTAGCCAATTTCATTGGAGAAGCAAACTTCCTAGAAGGCTACGTAACAAAATTGGACGACAACGAGCCTACGATCGAACTTCGCGGAGGACTTTACGTTCAATCGGTAGACAAGGGGCACAAAAAAGGTGAAAAGGTGGTTGTAGCAGTGAGACCAGAAGTTCTTGCGGTTGAGAAGGGAGAAGAGCGAGGAAAAAATTCAATGTTCGGCCATGTTGAGGGATTGCGATTCGAAGGAACCAATATACGATACGAAATTCAACTTGAAAATGGAGATGTAGTGGTGGTTGTTCGCCCATCGTTGACGGTAGAATGGCTTGACGTTGGGGAAAAGGTCACAGTCAGCTTTCCCGTTGAAAAAAGCTTCGTTTTCACATATCCAGAAAAAGGTTTGAAAACAGAGTTGGCTCTCGAATGAAAAAATGGGAAAGATTCTTAAATATACATTATTGCGGTATAGATATAGAATGTGGTGTGGCTTCTGATTAAAAGGTGAACAACAATGGAAGAATGGTTTGCTAAACGAAGAAAGTCTAAGGTCTTAGAGCTTGCAGACAGGCAAATGACGTTAGCTATAGACACTGTAATTGAACTAGAGAAATCGATTGACGCAGCTTCAAAAGGTGATAAAGAAAAAGCAAAAGCATCTTTCGAAAAATTGTCTCGAGTGGAACATGAAATCGACGAACTTAGGAGAACGGTTTTCGAGGAGCTTACTAGAGGAAGCATGCATTCAAAGGATCGAGAAGACATAATGCACCTAGTGAAAAGGCTAGATGAAATGGCGGATCACGTTAAGGACGCATCAAGAGCCGTTATTCTTCTGTTAGATGCAAAGGTTGTAAAAGAAATGTGGACACAATTCGCCAAAACCGCCAAAGATTTGGTCGCTATTGCAACCACTTTACGCAACGCCATCGAGAAGTTAGGAACAGATCCTCTTGAGGCTATGAAGCTTGCAAAACAAATTGACGAGATAGAAGGCAGAGTGGATGAAAAATATTTGAGATCAAAAGCGTTGCTCCTCAAGAATTCGAACAAAATGGATGCCGCCACAATCCTGATACTTAAAGATCTCATAGAGGAAATGGAACATGTAGCTGACGCCTGCGACGACACTGCAGACTACGTAAGGATCCTGACGGTTACCAGAGAAGCCGCATAACGCCCTTCAGCTCCTCCATTGTTTACGGTTGGAACATGAAAAATGCGATACGAAGCCATAATTCTATGCGGAGGAAAAGGATGGAGACTCAAACCAGACACATGGACTCCAAAACCTTTGTTAAAGATATCTGCTAACGAGACGCTGTTAGACAGACAGATCCGCTGGCTGCTGGAACACGACTTTAGCAACGTAATTCTCGCTTCGAACAGATCGTTCCCAGAATCAGCCTACTTCACCAACCCAGCCGTTCAGCTTTGCCTAGAAGAAAAGAAATTGGGCACTGGAGGCGCCCTCAAGAGAGCAGCGGCGCTAGTCAACGCAACTGCATTCTATGCCATGAACGTAGACGACATAGTTTTCTACGATCCCAGAAAGCTTTACGAGTATGCCGGCAGGGGAGCCGCTATTTTGTTGGCACAACCACGTTTGCTCTTCGGAAAAATAACCACCCGAAGAAACATGGTCACGAAATTTGAAGATCGGCCACTTTTGGACATTTGGGTCAGTGCAGGGCATTACGTCTTCTCCAACAAATTGGTTGAAGAATATTTCCCAGATGAAGGAGATTTCGAACGCAAAGCCATGCAGAAAATAGTCAACGACAAGTTTCTGAATGGACTGAAATACAGGGGCGATTGGCTGACGGTGAACACCACAAAAGATCTGGTAAAGATCCGAGAATATTTCGAAACTAGACAAATTAAACGCACATAAGTTTCTGAAAGTCTGTTCCAAAAATTTTATTCCCCACGACTTCCACTAATAGACTGGGCTGGTGAGCTGGCGGACGGCTTCGGGTGCCTAGCACCTGAGGAAACTCCGCCCACCACGCTGAACTGTAGCGCTCGTAAAGGGCGTGAGGCGAGAGCCTTGGCTCCGGAACAGAAACGAAACGTCCATCCGTAAGATGGCGATGAGACGTGTTAAGTCGTCGAGGATGCGGTTGGGAGCGGTGAAACGGCCGACCTGCAGGGTGAAAGGGCAAATAGGCGTCTGTGAATTCTGCGAGAGACGCGGGTAGCCCGTTTAGCCGAATGCCGTCTTTGAACAGAAGGCGGGTTACGTCCAGCACACCAGCCCAGCTAGCGAATAAAACCTTTTTGTAGCTCAACAACTTCAGCACTATTTTTTGCTTGAGCGTAGCCGTCCAAAAGCTCAAGATTCAACTCGATGAAGTGGGGTCCCCATTTGAAAATGGAAAGCAGGCGCTCCGCCTTCTCCTTGAAGCTGGCAATGTATAGAGCTGCAGCCAAGGCCTCCACCGTGCTTAGTTTGGTGGGCACCCCATAGTTCACGGGATTCGCTGCTATCAGGTAGGGCAAGCAACGGGATGCCCCACGTATGGAAAGCTCGAAAACCTCGTCTGCGTGTATCCAACTGCAGTCTATGGCGGCTAAGCCTCTTCTTTCAAGTCTTCCGCGGTCAGCTGGAGAAAAAGCCCTATCAGAGAAGGGATTTAAGATAAC
>JAOUPL010000099.1 GCA_029879825.1 Candidatus Bathyarchaeota archaeon | reverse complement strand
ATACAATGCCACTTGTGACCATGTCCTGTCCCTTTAGGTTTAGATCAATCATGTTTATGAAAAAAGAACAGAAAGAAAAGATAAAGCTTACTTAAAGAAATAGTGCTGCACTAAAGCATTTGAACAATAAATCACTCTGTATGCATTTAGCTGGTTCTTTGATTTTCTGTTTAGTCTATCTCTCTCTTCTGAACGTTCTCATCATCTCTGGCATCCTGGTCATAGACTCTTTGATAACTTCCATAAGTGCCTCATTGAGCTCTATGTCAATCGTGATCTTTGCGTGACCTTTCTTCTCTTCAGGCATCCTATCACCTCCTAATAATTCTGGTTGTTCTTGACAATCAATCTTCGCACCATATTCTTTGCCTGTTCAGGCGTCAAATCCAGATCCATATCTATCTTATAATGAAACTTCCCAATTCTCCTCGTCTTAGTCTTGTAGTCATCAATTAACCGTTTGTTCTTCCATTCCTTTAGTTTCCTCGCTAGCAAGAAAGAGACAAAACGGGGTGATATAGGCTCAAAAGCAAATCCAAATCTTACAAGAAGGGAGAAAAGTCTTGAAGACATCCTATCTTCAACCATTAATTTACTATTGATTGATGGAATAAATCCATTTCTTACATTTATTAACTTCTAATGGTTAATACATGGGAACAAAGACTCTATCTAACTCTATATCCCTGCAACACTATTTAATCTGTTCAGGGTGCCTTATTAGGTGGAGATGCAGTGGATGAAAGAAAACATCTACTTAGCCGCTATAGACGCCGGCACCACCGGGGAACGAACGATAATCTTTGATGAAAAGGGAAGAGTTGTTACATGGATGTATTTGGAGCATCCAAGCTATTTTCTGAAGCCTACATGGGTTGAGCAAGAAGCCGCAGAGTGGTGGAATCGTATATGCGAGACTTCAAAGGCAGCATTAAAAGAAGCCGCAGAGAAAGGTGTAAACCCTGACATGATAGTAGGCATTAGCGTAACAAATCAGAGGGAGACCATCGTGCCTGTCGATGCGGACCTGGAGCCTCTGCGGAGGGCCATCGTATGGCAAGATAGAAGAACGGTTTCCCAATGTAACTGGATAAAGGAAAACTTAGGAGAAAACACGGTTTACAAGATCACTGGTTTAACGGTCGACCCCTACTTCTCTGCTCCAAAAATCATGTGGATAAAAGAGCACGAGCCCAACATCTACAAGGAGACCCATAAGTTCCTGTTAGTTCATGATTATATTATCGCGAAGCTAACAGACTTACTCGTTACAAGTTGGGATAACGCCTCAAGAACCATGCTATTTGACATAGGAAAGTTGGACTGGTCGGATACCCTTCTTGATGGCATTGGAATAAATGAAGAAAAGATGCCTGAACCGTATCCCTCGGGGAAGATCGTTGGAGAAGTCACCAGAAAAGCCGCTGAAGAAACAAGCTTCGCTGAAGGAACACCCGTTGTCTGTGGTGGTGGGGATCAGCAGTGCGCCGCCATAGGTGTGGGAGTTGTGCGACGAGGCAGGATTAAGGCTACGACAGGAACTGGAACTTTCATATTGTCTTTTCTAGACAAACCCTCCTTTGACCCAAAAATGAGGGTTTTGTGCAGTTGTCACGGGATTCCCGGAAAGTGGGTTCAAGAAGCAAGCATTTTTTCAACGGGCACAATCTACAGGTGGTTTAGGGACGAGTTTGGTCATCTTGAGAAAGCCACCACAGAACTTGTCAGAACCGATCCATATGAAATGTTGAACAAGGAAGCCGCCGCAGCCCCTCCGGGAAGCAAAGGGGTTCTAGTGATACCTCACTTCGCTGGTGCTGGTGCACCACACTGGAACGCCTATGCCAGAGGCGTCATCGTGGGATTAGCGATCGGCCACTCTAGAAAGAACATTGTTAGAGCCATCTTAGAGGGTATAGCGTTGGAGATCAGGAAGAACATAGAAGTGATGAGAGAACTTGGAGTTCACATAGAGGAGATGAGGGTCACAGGCGGAGCAACGAAGAACCCTCACTTCAACCAGATTCAGGCTGATGTATACGGTTTGCCCGTAATGAGGGGAAGGGTGGAGGAATCAACCGCACTCGGATGCGCAATTCTTGCCGGAGTTGGAACAGGCGTTTTCAAAAGCGTTGAAGAAGCCACCAACAGAATGGTTCACATCGTTGAGAGGTACGAACCGAGACTCGAGAACAAAGCGACATACGACAAACTGTTCAAAATACATCGGAAAATTTACGATGCCTTAGAAAAAGCGGGAGTCTACAAAGATCTGGCGGAATTCGATATGTAAGCTAATCCTCAGAGGTCGAAAAATGAAGGCAGACATAGTAGTCATTGGAGCTGGAATTGTTGGCTCAACAATAGCCCGAGAGATTTCAAGATACGACCTGAAGATCATCGCTGTTGAAAAGAACTCTGACGTAGCCTTCGGTTCTCCCACCAAAGCAAACACGGGCATAATCCATGCGGGTTACGATGATAAGCCTGGGACGGTGAAAGCTCAGCTTTGTTCAAAAGGAAATGTCCTTTGGCATAAGATCGCCCCCGAGGTTGGCGCACCTTTCAAAGAAACAGGGTCCCTCGTTGTAGCTTTGAAAGAAGAGGATATGAGCCTTCTCAAGGAGTTGAAAGAGAGAGGCGAGAAAAACAGTGTCCCTGACCTAGAAATAATAGAGGATCGTAAAGAGCTTTTGAGAAGGGAGCCTAACCTGAATAAGGAAGCCATCGCCGCCCTCCACGCCCCCACAGCGGCTATCACAAGCCCCTACGAATTGGCCATAGCCATGGCCGAAAACGCGATGAAAAACGAAGTAAAGATTCTCCTAGACACACAGGTCACAGGCATCATGGTGAAAACAGGAGAAATTAGATCAGTTCAGACAAGTAAAGGACGCATTAAGACCAATTACGTGGTCAATGCAGCAGGGCTGCGGGCTGACGAGGTGTCCGCTATGGCAGGAATAAACCGTTTCACCATTCATCCCAGAAAAGGCGAATATTACGTCTTTGAGAAAGAGTTGAACGGTTTCGTTCGGCAGATTCTTTTCCCGGTGCCAGCTTCCATTAGCAAGGGAATCGTAGTCACGCCCACCGTCGACGGCAACATACTCTTTGGGCCCAACGCCCATGACGTGGAGGATAAGAACGATTCTGCAACCACTTCGAAGGGACTGGACGAGGTTTTTTCCGGAGCTCTTAGGTTAGTACCAAAATTAGCAGAGAAAAAGAACATGATAATCGCAAACTTCTGCGGCTTACGCCCTGAACCCGATACCAATGACTTCATCCTAGAGTCGTATGATGAGGTTAGGGGGTTTATCAATGCAGCAGGAATGAAATCGCCTGGCCTGACAGCGGCTCCAGCAGTAGCCCAGACGGTGACCGACTTGCTTATGAAATCGGGACTAGAATTAAGAGAAAAAGGTAGTTTTAGTGCGCTTCGCAAGCCTATTGACCGATCGGTTCGCAGGTTTGACATTGAAAGAGCTAACTGGTTGATCGCTCGAGACCCGGCATGGGGACATGTTGTTTGCAGATGTGAGCATGTTACCGAAGGAGAGATCCTGGAAGCTATCCGGAGAGGAGCCACCACGTTAGACGGGATTAAATTCCGCACTAGGGCTGGAATGGGGCGGTGCCAAGGTGGATTCTGCATCCCCCATCAAATCAAGATCTTAGCCAGAGAACTCGGAATTCCCTTTCAAGAGGTGACCAAACAAGGAGGAAATTCTAGACTGCTACCATACGAGGCAAAAGAGCTTCTGCTCAGAGCTGAGTTAGATGATTCAGAGGAAGCAGAGAAGGGCTATCCTCGATCGTGACGAGTAGCGACATCTGCAGAGTTTGAACCCTGCACACTTAAGTTACCCAGAGCTGTAACCAGCGACAAAAGGAAAAACGATTATTATTGAAGTTTTTTAAGAAAATTTTCTACCACTTTATTGTACTCTTCCAAGCATGCATGCAGAAAACGAAAACTACCAAAACTAGAAAGAAGTGACTTAATACTCCTAGTAGGAACGTAATCAATGTTACCCTACCTATGTTTCTAAAATATTAACAATAGACAGTAGCATCTTCTATAGTAAAGTTGGATAGAGCTTATATCATGGAAACGGACAAAATAGTGCGGTTGAATGAGAAAATTGTTTGTCAGAAGGTACCCTCGTGGATTCTAAAAAGGTTGGAGTCATAACGGGTGTTATAGGCTCAATTTTCCTTTTGCTTCCAGTGTGCTGGTATCTTTATACAGTCATAGCGCCTCCTCCTGCCTCATGGTATGAATATATGCCTCCTATGGCTGGTTCACTTATCCTTGTGTTCTTTTTGGGAGGTAACGTACTCGGCTTAATCTTTGCATATTTGACGAAGTTACTGCTGAAATGTTCCACGGTATTTGGAGCACTCTTCATTTCCACAGGGCTTTCAAACTTCTTCATTTTGGCCAAAATGTTTTATTTCTCTGGTCTATTCGGTCTTTTGCTCTATACACCATCAATAGTGACAATCCTAGTTGGAGTGACTTTAGTTAAACCGCTCAGAATACTGGTAGCTCGTTAAAATATCAAGTAACCAGCTACATTTAATGATCATCAAGAACTCCTTAATCTCAGCTTTAGACTTAAGACTGATGTTTC
>JAOUPL010000098.1 GCA_029879825.1 Candidatus Bathyarchaeota archaeon | reverse complement strand
GTTTACGATGTTGTAGCGAAAGTTAAAGCCAACACCATGGACAAACTTAAGGAAATTGTCACTTGGCATGTGCGCCGTTTAGACAAAGTTCGGTCGACCCTAACCATGATAGTGATTGAGGAGACAAAGTAGTCTCCACACCCCCTTTTCTTTTTTCTATCCTCTATCTGAAAAACAACTTCACATCTGAAGATTCTTATCGTCGCAACACTCTAATGACAGGGGTCGAGCGGAAGTCAATGATTAAGATGCACATAGGATTCGACGACACAGATTCCCCTAAAAGAGGCTGCACCACCTACATCGCCGCCCTTCTCGTCGAAAAACTGGGTTCAATAGGCGCTTCCTTCACCGACTACCCCAACCTCGTTCGACTTAACCCAAACGTTCCATGGAAAACTCGGGGCAACGGAGCCCTTTGCCTAAGAATTAGATGCCGTGACAATCTCGTAGATAAAATCATAGAAAACGTGATTGACGCAATTGAAGAAAACTCTGAGCTAGGCTATGAAGGAACCGATCCGGGAGTTGTTTTCCTTTTCAACAGCATACCTCAAGAAATCAAAGAATTCGCAAATAGAACGGTGCAAGGCTTGGTGAAAATGAACGAAGCCTTGAGGCTCATTAAAAGGTTTAAGGGCGAGGCTTTAGGCTTCAAGAAGGGGCGAGGAATTATTGGAGGTTTAGCTGCTATCGGAGAAAACCTGAATGAAGATCACACTTATGAGATCATAGTTTATCGAACGCCGGAAAATCGTGGCTCACCTCGAAAAATACAAGCCTCGTCAGTCATAGAAATGAACGAAAAAACTTCTCCTCTCACCTTCAACAGCATAGACTCTGAAACAGGTCGAATCCTCATAGCTCCTAGGGGGCCAGACCCCATTCTTTACGGTATTCGAGGTGAGAATCCAGAAGTGGTTAAACTAGCTCATGAAATGATTCGCCGAGAAGAACCGGTTGAGAGGTGGGTGATTTTTCGCACAAACCACGGAACTGACGCCCACCTGCGAAAAGTCAGCTCAGTTGGTGAAATACAGCCATACAATCCAGTGGTTGTTCAAGGGGGCGTGGCCAAGAAGCCTAAAGTCATCCAAGGCGGGCACGTCATTTTTTCAATCAGGGACGAAACTGGGGAGGTAGATTGCGCTGCTTACGAGCCTACAGGAACTCTCTGTGAAATTTCAAAAAACCTGAGTGTTGGAGACTTGGTGGAAGCTTTTGGAGGTGTTCGCCCCGCTTCGTCGAATCATTCGGCCACCGTTAATCTTGAAAAGGTGAGGATTTTGAAGCTGTCTCCTAAAGCAACTTTCTTTAACCCAACTTGCCCCGAATGTGGAAGGCGAATGAAGTCTATGGGAACGGGAAAGGGATTCAAGTGTGAGAAGTGCGGCTTTCGCTCTTCACAGCTAGGAAAAGTGACAGTTAAAGAAAAGCGGGAACTCAGGAGGGGACTTTACATCACGTCTCCCAGATCTCAGAGGCACCTGACAAAGCCGTTATGTCGTTACGGAAGAGAAAAATCTGGTGCGCCTAAGAAAATGATCAGAGATTGGCACTTCCCGTGAAAGCTGGAGAACTCATTGTCCTTCTGCCTTGAACATTTCACAAAGCATCTCGTAGAGTTCTTCTCCGCCCTCAACTTTGGTGAAGAGGTCCTTTTCAGCCTTTAAGATTTTCCCCACGGTTTCGTAGGTTCTTCTCCACTCCAGCTCCTTCCATATCATTCTGTAATTTTTCAGTTCTATCCATGCTCGAAATACCAGCACAAGGAACATAGCCAAGGTAATTAACAGGTTTAGCAAATAGATGCTTAACAAATCGTCCAACTACATCACCATCAAAAGTTGCTTACATGCTTAAACCGAAGAATATTGAGGCAAAATAAACTTAATTGTTTATCCATTCGTCTGCTACTTTTTGAAGGTAAAATAGGCCGTAAATGCAGCGACCAGAGAAAGGGCGCCAATGAGGATGTAAATTACTTGTAGACCAAAAATGTCTGCGAAGACTCCTGAAATGTAAGGGAAAAATGAGCCGAAACTCCATGCAACTGCGAAGAGAATTCCATACATGAAAGCTCTTGCACCTAAGGTTGTTGATCTGGCAATGACAGAATAGAAGGAGGGCCAAACACCTAGCATGAAGAAGCCTATTACACAGACCACACCGGATAGGAAGTAAACATCACTTATGTAAAAGGAGACAATTGATAACACCCCTAGCATACCCATTTCAGCGGTAACCGTGTTTTTTTCGCCAAATTTGTCAACTAAGGTTCCTCCAACAATCGACCCAACCGTGCCTACGACCATCATCAAAGCGAGTATAAAGTTGGCTGATTCAATGTTTAGTTCAAAATAGTCATTCAGGTAGGTTGTTATGAAGGAAGATGCAATTTTGTAGGAGGCAGCGGCCAAACCCATTGCGATAAATACTGGAATTAACGTCCTGACAATAGTTTTGGTAGAGTTACTTGTGGCTTTTGAGTGGAAGCCCTTTTTTCTAGGTTCTTTTATGATTAACGGTAATATTATGGCGGCGATGATGGCGATTAGGCCCCATAAGATGAAAAGGCTGCGCCATCCCAAAAATGGAGCTAAGAAACCGGATGTTGCAAAGGCTACTGGAACGGCTATATCCCCTGCAGCGCTTCCCAGTCCTAGGGCTTTACCTCTATTCCCCGACTCAAAAGCGTCGGACAACAGCGAGTAACCAATCGGATGAAAAACGCTTCCTCCAATTCCCATAAGGCATCCGAAGGCGAGAATTTGAACGTAGTTGGTGGAAAAGCCTATGAGGATGGTTCCTACACCCAGCGTAGTCAAGCCAAAGAGTAGAAAGCTTATTCTATTCCATCGATCAGCAACATATCCCGTGACAGCTTGT
Source organism: Candidatus Bathyarchaeota archaeon (assembly GCA_029879825.1). GTDB lineage: Archaea > Thermoproteota > Bathyarchaeia > Bathyarchaeales > Bathyarchaeaceae > JAOUPL01. The sequence goes on along the minus strand of JAOUPL010000098.1, from coordinate 1,794 downwards.
AGCGATGTCATTAAGAGGGCGGATGCGGTAATTACAGCCCCTGCTGCGGCATAACTCAAATCGAATTCTTCTATCAGGATGGGAAGAACCGCTGGAAGGAGAGTGAGAGGAACATCGTTGGCAAAGTGTGCTATAGAGGTGGCAACCGTCACCCCCGAGCTGCCGGTTAATTTCCTCAACAACTTCACCTTCTCAACGGAAACTTTTGGCCCTTTATCGAACAATCGAGAGACTTAAACGTTTGCCATCTTTAACCCTTTTGACAGTAAACTTAAATGCCCTCTACTGGAGAATGTAACGGCGTAAAAGGGGAAAAAATGAAGTTCTCGTTCATAAACCCAGGTCCCAACCCAGAACTTCCAATCGAAGATACGAAGAAGATGGTAGGCGCAGCCCCTCCCTTAGGCATGCTATACATAGCCACAATTCTGAGAAAAGAGGGAACAGAAGTTTCCATTATAGACGAGGCAGCCCAAGGCTTTTCCATGAAAGACACGGTTGACTGGGTGAAGAAAGAGGACTCCGACATCCTAGGTTTTTCTACATGCAGCAGTTCGGGCCGCAAAGCAGCGATAATTGCGGAAAAAGTGAAGAAGGAAAACCCCAACATCATCATGGTTTTTGGTAATTTTTTCGCCACCTTCAACGCTGAGAGAATTCTAAAAAAATATCCTTTCATAGACGTGGTCGTTCGAGGAGAAGGGGAATACACCAGCCTTGAACTGGTAAAGTGCCTAGAGAAAAAGGGAAACCTCAAAAAAGTTTTAGGGATAAACTTCAGAAAGAAAAATCGGATAATTGCAACTCCAGATAGACCGTTGATCAAGGACGTTGACTCCATACCTTTCCCAGATCGTGAACTGTTAGACGTAGAATATCACAATACCACCGCTGGAATAAATGTTGCACCAAAAAAGTTTAGCAGTTTCGTCTCTTCCCGCGGCTGTGTTTTCCGGTGTCGTTTTTGTGGATGCCGAAGATTAGCCAGGAACCTCTGGAGGTCTAGGTCTGTGGAGAATATACTTGAAGAGTTGCACCTTCTGGCTAGCGAAGGATACAAGCAGTTAATGTTCGTAGATGACAACTTCACTTTGAACCCGAAAAGAGTGATCAAGATATGCCAAAGGATGAGAAAGGAGAAAGTGGACTTAGAATGGATTAGCGAAGGAAGAGTTGATCAGTGTCCTTACGACATGATACGGGAGATGGTGAACGCAAACTGCAGAATGATTTATTTCGGAATCGAAAACGCCAATCAGAAGGTTTTAGATTATTACGACAAACGAACAACTCCGGAACAGGCAGAAGTTGCTGTTAAAAATGCCAGAAAGGCTGGAGTAGACGTTATAGTCGGCTCCTTCATATTAGGGGCTCCCAACGAAACAAAACAAGAAATCCAAAACACCCTAAGCTTTGCAGAACAGTTGAAAGTGGACATCCCGCAATTCAACATCCTCGCCACCTTCCCTGGCACTGATATCTGGGACGAACTCAAAATGAAGGGTTTATTGAATGAAGATCAATACTGGGAGACCGGCGTTTTAGTGCCTGAAGTTTCTCCTGACACCGTGCCATGTGAAGAAATCGAACGAATGATCCATGAGAGTTACAGACGTTTTCTTCTTCGCCCGAGTTACATTTTGACGGAGGGGTTGCGAATGTTGAGCAGTTCTTATCGGTTTAACCTTTTAGTTAATAATCTGAAGCGGATTGACACTATCGCCGAGAGCGTGCGTCTAGTCACCTAAACACTTTTCATAAGGCGTCTCTGTGCCGCTTTTCTTAATTCACGTT
>JAOUPL010000097.1 GCA_029879825.1 Candidatus Bathyarchaeota archaeon | reverse complement strand
GGGCGAGAGTATGATGCCCATATCAAGCTCGTTTCTTGTCGATGCCGTCTCAGTTTATATGGTAGTGGCTTACTTGGTAGTGGGCTTAGCCTCTTGTCTCTACGGCATTCTGTATGTAAAGTCTAACGAGCCGCTGTCTGAGAGGTACTACGCCTTGATTCTTATGGTAACTGGAACCGTAATAGCCGCCACCTTTTCGGGAGACCTTCTCACTCTTTTTATTTTTTGGGAAGCGACAGCAGCAGGCTCCTGTTTCCTTGTAGTCTATAGAAAGACCCGACAATCACTCGAGGCTTCTCTAAAGTATCTGGTCATGATAATCATTGCTTCTGGCTTCATAGTATATGGCTTATCCATGGTGTACGGCCTCACTGGTTCCCTTAACTTCTGGACTGCAAGAGAAGCTTTAATGACATCAGAGAACAAACAGCTCTTGGTGATAGCATTTGCCTTCATAACTGCAGGGTACGCCATCGAAACAGCCATCGTTCCTTTCCACATGTGGCTCCCAGACGCCTACACTGCCGCCCCTCCTTCTTCATCCGCTTTCTTGTCTGCGCTTGTAGACCAAGGCAGTTACTACATCCTCCTGAGAGTTTTAATATACATTCTCACGCCTCCAGCAATCATCAATTGGCCGTTCGCATTGGCAATATTTTCTGCGCTAACTATGACCGTTGGAAACCTGTTCGCATTGGCGCAACACAATGTTAAGCGCATGATTTCCTACGTCTGCGTGGCAGACATCGGCTACAACTTAGTGGCTATTACTAGCGTCACTTCTCTTGGAATTATGGCCAATCTGTTCTTTTTCTTAGTTGCGGCAATGGAAACAGCCCTTTCTTTCATGGCCACGGGCATTCTTAACGATAGAGGCCTAGAAACGCTGGAAGATCTATCAGGTATGGGACGAAAAATGCCAATGACAAGCTTAGCCTTTGTGATTGCAGCCTTATCTTTTTCGGGAGTACCTCCACTGGCTGGATTTGTAGCGAAGTACATGGTCTTTACCTCCGCAATAGAATCGAACGTGGCTTGGTTGGCGGTAATAGGAGTTCTCAACACGGTCCTTCAATCAGCGTACTTCCTAAGAGTAATTCACTACTTGTACGCCAAAGCGCCAAAGAAATCAGCAAAAACTAAAGAACCAAAAAAGTTGTTGGTGCCAATATACTTCTTAGTCATCGCGATTGTTCTCTTAGGAATATATCCGGCGTTGGCCCTCGAATTGATATACCCCGCTGCAGGACAAATTAAACCCCTCATACCATAGACTTCCGCCCCTTTGAAACAGATTCACGTTATAAAAGGCCCAAGTAAAGATAATCGAAAATGGCTACACATTTAAAGCCTTTGAAAACTCATACGTATGTGAGGGTATTGTGTGGAATCGAAAAAAGAGGCGCTTATAGCATACAATGATTTAAAGAGAAAAATCATCAATTCTGGCTTTTGTACCCTATGTGGGGCGTGTGAGGCCGCCTGTCCAGTTCATGCAATAAGAATAGAGAAAGATGAGGTTCATCACGTGCATGACTGTTCAAAAGACCTAGACCTATGTCCGATCTGCTACGATGTTTGTCCTCATTCTGAAGCGCTCTTGCTTGAGAGCGTGGGATTTGTTGCAGATGCGCCGGTTAGAAGGGAAGGCTTGGGCTATTACAGAAAAATGTTACTTGCCCAAGCAGCGGATTCGGAGCTTAGAGAACTAAGCCGTGGCGGTGCTGTTGTCACTTCGCTCTTAACGTATGGCATCGAAAACAACGTTTTCGACAGTGCTATTGTTTCTCAGGCTGAGACTCAAATTCCGGTTAAACCTAAGCCCTTAGTTGGTTTGGTGCCAGACGATATACTTTCGGCGGTTGGCAGCAAGTTTTTTCCCGCGTCTGTCGCCAGGGCCTTCGGAAGTGCTGTGTATGAATATGGAAAAGCCAACATAGCTTTTGTGGGGGTTCCTTGCCATGTGCTTGCCCTTCGTAAGTTGGAGGCTTGGCAGCATAAGATCATGGGTAATTTGAAGATAATAATAGGACTCTTTTGTTTTGGGACCCTTTCACTAGGTCGCCTGCTTAAATATATGTTAACGGCCTACAGAATAAAGCCTTCCGAGATCAAACGAATAGATCTAAACAAAGAATTTGTGTTTCAAACAGAAAGGGGCGCTACAAGGATTCCGCTATCAGAGGCCAAACAGAATATCTTAGTTAGTTGTCGAACATGCACCGATTTTACGTCTGAACTAGCAGACATATCCGTCGGAGGAGCTTACCCCCTGAACGACTGGTCTACGGTCATAATTAGAACCAAGAGTGGAGAAGATTTCTTTTATGACGCAGTAGAGCATGGTGTGATAAATACTGAGGTAATAGAGCATGAGCCGGATGTTTTTGCGCATGCGATCGAGGCCGCCGTGCAAAAAAGAACGAGTGCCCTGAAAGAGCTCAGCGAAATGAAAGAGGCTTATGTGCCTCTTCCGGTTCGCCCTCTACGAGAAATAGCTGTCCTTTCCCAGATCAAGGTTGAGGATGTCATGACGAGGGATGTCATATCTGTGTCTCCTAACATCACCATCAGTCAGTTCTTAGACTTCATGGCAAAACATCATCACATAGGGTACCCCGTCATGAACGAACGTGGCGACCTTGTTGGCGTGGTAACCTTAGAGGACGCTACAAAGGTTGCGAAGGAGAGGAGAGACAAGATTCTCATTGGCGATATACGTAAGAGGAAACTCGTTGTCGTTTACCCCGAAGAGCTTGCTTTAGATGCCTTCAAAAGGATGAGTACACATGAAATAGGGCGTATCCTCGTGGTTGACCGAAAGAATCCAAAGAAGCTGTTGGGTATTCTCACCAAGACAGATCTAATGCATATACTGAGAAAACGCTTGTGAAAATTGTATGGAAATGTGCTTTCATATCTATTATTAAGCAACCTTAAAATGTCGAATAGAATTTAGATATGTAGGTAAAAGAAATGACGGCTAAACTATACTTCCGGAAGATCCTTGTTCCTGTGGATGGTTCGCATTCTTGTCTTCACGCAAAAATGCTCGCTGCTTTGATTGCCAAGAAATTCCAGTCAAAAGTAACTGTGATCCACGTAGTCACACACGAGTTAATGCATCCAGAGCTGAAAGCCCAATATCGATTACCCCCTTCAATCCTACATGAAATTGAAAACTGGTATTTACAAGCGGGAAGAAAAATCATACGAAACGCCGAGGAACTGTTTAGAGAGGAAGGCATAGAAGTCGATGCCAGACTCGTTACATACGAAGATCCAGCCGAAACCGCCCTACAGCTGGTTAAAGAAGAGGGATACGACTTAGTGGTGATAGGAAACCGTGCGAAAAACCAAGCTGAACGCTTCTCACTAGGAAGCGTTACCGAGAAGGTTGCAAGGCACGCTGAATGCCCTGTTCTCATCGTTAAACAAAAGCCGAAAATTACGAAAATGCTTGCGGCGATCGATGGCTCCGAACACGCAGACAAAGCACTTGAATACGCCGTTCAACTAGCCCAGAAGCATGGAGCAAAGATAACGTTGCTCCATGTTGAGGAGGCCAAGCTGCTTCGTTTAGAGCCAAAAGCGATAGAGGGCATTGGTGAACGCATCCTATCCGACGCGGCGACCAAAATTGAGGAAGTAGACTTTGGCAAACGGTTAGAATTTGGCAGCCCAGCAGAAACCATCATTAAAGTCGCAAAGAAGGAAAATTATGACCTCATCGTTGTCGGAAGTAGAGGGCTAAGTAGTGTAAAAAGGTTCTTCCTTGGTAGCGTGAGCGATGACGTAAGCATGCATGCAAGATGTTCTGTACTGATAGTCAGATGAGAAACAGATTCAATTTACGCGCACGTATTGTAACTTTAGAAGATCTAGTGAAGATTTCTAAACAAAAAAGAGGCCAAGTTTCAGTTGAAAAGATCGCCCACAAGAAGTTAATTGTAGCCCACCCAGAGGACTCGATTCTAGAGGCCTTTTAAAAAATGAAAGACCATGAAACAGGACGCATCCTTGTAGTTAACGAAAAGAACCCAAAGAAACTGTGCGGTATTTTGACTAGAACAGATCCTAAGCGCGGTGAAAAGCCGTCTACAAAATCATTTCTGCATAGGTCTCTCGTAAATCTTTACCCCAGACAAAAATATCATGTAGCGACACGTTTGAGGCCTTTTCTGAAACCTCTAATGTTTGCTTCTCTGGCAGTTTCAGGCACGCTGTCGGTTATAGCCTTCTCAACAGCCTTCTCTTTCACAATGCCAGTTATCTTAGTTAAGGCGCCTAACATGATGACGTTGGCATAAAGCCTCGATTTCAGTAGCTTCGCAGCAGTTTTTGTCGCTGGAATCTTGAAAACTTTTGCCTTTGTTTCGGGTAGGTGTTCTACCTTATCTTTGTCAACTATCAGTACACCTTTTTCCTTCAAGTCTTTCAAATGCGTTTCAAGGGCGTTTTGGCTCATAGCTACTAAGATGTCGCATTTTCTAACCTTTGGGAAATCAATCTTGCCGTCTGAGATGATGACTTCGCTTCTTGCGGTGCCTCCTCTGGCTTCAGCGCCGTAGCTTTGGGTTTGAACCACGTATTTTCCTTCGTAAGCAGCGGCTCTTCCAAGGATTTCTCCGGCCAAAACGACGCCTTGTCCTCCAAACCCGCTGATTCTTACCTCAATTCTTTTAGGCACTCTTCTTTGCCTCCTT
>JAOUPL010000096.1 GCA_029879825.1 Candidatus Bathyarchaeota archaeon | reverse complement strand
ATTGAAGCCTTTGAATTCAGCTTTTCAGAGAAGGATTATGGAATGATCATCATGCCTCTATATCACGTGAACTCGACTTTCTACGGCCCCTTATTCCTGTACATCGGGGCATCCCTCTACGTAGGTCGAGATAAGGGCTTCAACCCAGTTGAACTCTTAAGGGTGATAAGTAAAGAGAAAATAACCTTCACCTCTTTGATCCCGACGCACTACGCCATGATCCTGAACGTCCCAGAAGATGAGAGGAAAAAATATGATGTAAGCTCTCTACGGAAGCTCCTTTGCTCTTCCGCGCCAGTGCGGGGGCGCATAAAAAAGGAGATACTGAAATGTTTCCCCAACGTGGAGTTGTATGAGGCTTACGGTTCTACTGAGGCTGGTCTTGTGACAGTCCTCCGACCTGAAGATCAGCTGAGGAAGTTGGGTTCCATGGGTAGGGAATGCCTTGGAACAGACGGGATAACGCTTCTTGATGAGAAGGGAAATGAAGTATCGGTTGGCGAAGTTGGAGAGTTGTATTCGAGGGGACCAACGATTTTCGACGAGTACTACAAAGATCCCGAAAAAACCAGAAGCTCTTTCAGGGGCGATTTTTTCACGGCGGGAGACTTGGTGAAACGCGATGAGGAAGGCTACTACTACATCGTTGAAAGGAAAGACAACATGATAATAACCGGTGGCGAGCACGTTTATCCCTCAGAGGTTGAGGAAATAATATCTCGGCATCCACAGGTGTTTGATGTTGCGATTGTTGGCGTGCCAGACGACGTGTGGGGAGAAGCTGTCAAGGCTGTTGTCGTTTTGAAGAATGGCGAGACAGCGACTGAAGAGGAGATACTTAAATGGTGCAGAAGAAAGATGGCAGGGTTCAAGAAGCCCAAGTCTGTTGATTTTGTCTCCAATTCTGAGATGCCAAGGACAACGACTGGCAAGATTCTGCATAGGAAATTGAAAGAAAGATATTCCCAGCCCTTGTGAAGCAAGAAAGGGACGGGATTCAGTTTTTGGGAAATTCCCTTTGGACGTGCGCGCGCTCATAACGGCACGAAAATAATTATAGATCCTTGGTTAGAGGCAAACCCTGATAGTCCGGCGTTATATAAGTAGATTTCCGAGAGAATCTGGATATTATCAAGTCCCAAGATTTTTATTCCAAAAGATGTTTATACGATTTCTACAAGTTGGCTTGTCTAGGAGAGGAACAGAAAATGGACGTTTTAGAAGAAGGAAAGGGAGAATTACTGGCTTGGCACGACCCGGATGAACATCGAAATTGGATTTTGGAGAACAAATCTAGAAGCCTTGAAGACAAGCGAATGGGCTTGAAAGAGGCAGTTGACAAGTTTGTACAAGACGACAACTACATCGCTATGGGCGGATTCGGGCACATCCGAGTTTCTATGGCCAGCATCTACGAAATGATAAGGCAGAGGAAACAGAACTTAATTATGGCTGGCAAAACTGCTGTCCATGATATTGACATCTTGATAGCTTCAGGTTGCGTAAACAGGGTTGAGGTAGCCTACTCCTTTGGGCACGAACTACGAGGTTTGTCACCAGCATCTAGGAGAGCAGTTGAAGAAGGAACGGTAAAAGTTTTGGCCGAGATATCGAACGCTGGCTTTCAATGGCGCTTTAAGGCAGCTGCTATGGGTCTCCCCTTTATTCCAACACGCGTAATGCTCGGTACAGACACCTTCAAGTACAGTTCCGCAAAGGTTGTGAAAGATCCGTTTAGTGGAAAACCCATATGCCTCCTTCCAGCTTGCTACCCAGATGTCGTTTTTATACACGTACATCGATGCGATAAGTTCGGAAACTGTCAGATCGACGGGATAATGATCGAAGATTTTGAGCTCGCAAGAGCCGCGCGTAGACTTGTCGTAACAACCGAGGAAATCATAGACGAAGAAAGGATCAGAAACGCGCCTTGGAGAACCGTCATTCCGTTCTACTTGGTTGATGCTGTTGTTGAGGTGCCTTATGGTTCTCACCCAGGTAACATGCCTTACCTCTACTACTCAGATGAGGAGCACATGGCTGAGTGGCTTAAACTCTCAAGAAGCCCTGAAGGGGTGAAGCAGTATTTGGAAAACTATGTTTATGGCGTCAAGAACTTTGAGGAATATTTGGAGCTGATCGGTGGAGTTAAGAAACTTAATTATCTAAAGCAAGTTGAGCAACTGAGAGCGCCTCTAAAGGCTCCTTGGGCGGAGAGGTGAAAGCATATGGAAAAGAAAGTGGAATATAATACGACAGAGCTGATGGCTTGTGCGGCTTCCAAGATCCTTGAAGACGGGAAATCAGTCTTTGTCGGAACAGGTCTGCCGATAATAGCTAGTGCCTTGGCACAGAAAACTCATGCACCGAATTTGTTAATAGTCTTCGAGGCTGGAGGTGTTGGTCCGCGAATACCAATGCTTCCAATATCTGTAGGGGACTCACGGACTTTTTACAAAGCTGCTATGGCCACTAGCATGGATTACATTATGTCTACAGCTCAGTTAGGCTACATGGACTATGGTTTTCTCGGTGCTGCACAAATAGACATGTACGGAAACATAAACACAACTGTGATTGGTTCCCACGACAGACCAAAAGCACGCTTACCGGGAAGCGGCGGCGCAAACGACGGGGGGTCACTGTGCTGGAAAACAATCATACTCATGGGGCAGGATACGCGGAGATTCGTAGAAAAAGTGGACTTCTTAACGACTCCGGGATACTTAACTGGCCCGGGTGCTAGAGAAAAAGTTGGTCTTCCCGCCGGCACGGGGCCGTATCGCGTGGTGACTCAGCTTGGGATTATGGGGTTTGATGATAAGTCCAAGCGAATGAAGCTGCTTTCAGTACATCCAGGTGTAACTCTGGAGCAGGTTAGGGCTAACACTGGATTTGACTTGATCATACCCGAGAAGGTGACAGTAACCAAACCGCCTACTGAAAAAGAATTGAAAATACTAAGAACTGAGATTGATCCAGCTGGGATGGTCATAGGAAAGAGCTGATGTAATGGAGGCAGACTCTGCGATTTTCTATATGCTCTGAAGATCTGGGATTCTAAACTCACTTCACTTCTCATAAGGCTCGTGGATAACCCGCTTCACCTTCTCGGTGATTTTTGGTCCCAGACCGTGGACGTCTTTTGACCATCTGTCCACGTTTATTAGGGCGTTTAGGGGAGCTTGGTAGGATTCTAGGAGGGCTATGGCTTTTTCTCTGCCTATGTTTGGGAGGCTGGCTAGGAAAAATATCTGGGCCTCGGTTAGGGTTTCGATTTTCTTCACTGGATGTACAACTGGAATTCTCTTCTCAACGATTTGTTCCTGCCTTGCGGCTGTGTAGAGGAAGTCTATCGTTTCTTTGTAGCTGTTTGTGTGGATCATGTAGATTCCTTGTTTGGCAAGGGCGAACATGGCCCCCCACACTGAGGCTGGCTGGATTTTGCTGAACTTGTAGATGATGGGCAGGTAACCTTCTATAATCATGAAAGGCTTAACGTAGATTTCTTTCAATTTGAACAACTGTTCAAACAGATAACGCCTAGTGAGAGTGTAAACAAAATCATGAACCGTTTTTCTTTCGAAGGCACACAGGTCTGAGATGATATAGTCCCCCTTCTCAAGGACTCGTATGCTGATTTCGGCTCCGTGTTCCTTTAGTCCCTTGATAATTTTTGGAGCCGTGTTTGCTTCACGACTATCCACGATGATGGTGGGTTGTTCCACTTTTCCTGTTTCTCTGAGATAGGGTATAAGGGTCTCAGTTCCAGACATGCTATTTCCTTCCAAGTTTAATTGATTGAGTGTTACTAAATAAGTAGGATGCGTAGATTGCTTTAAGCCATATTTTTTCGTTTCAAATGTTCCTTGAACCAATCTAACGTTAGTTCAACGGCTCTCCTTCTATGAGACGGATTGGTAAGCCTGTGGTTTGCACCCTCAATTATCTGAACGTTCTTTGGTTCGTTTGCATTTTCGTACAGAACTTCAGCGTGAGACAGAGGCACTTGCTCGTCTAGGCTGCCGTGAATAATCAGAACAGGGCAATGGGCCTCTTTCACAGCCTTAACTACATCATATTTGCTAACATCCTGCCTAAGCTTCTCCAAACCAGAGATTACCTCTACTCGAAACAATTCATCCAGACGGCAAGGGGTGGCCCAAGTCACCAACGCCTTAACTCTCTTATCCTTTGCAGTCGTCAAAACCGCAACTGTTCCGCCCAAGCTGCTTCCCATCACCCCTACAGTTTCATAGCCTTGTTCCTGAACAAAATCTAAAGCATCTTCCAAATCTTCCATTCGTCCAGCTAGGGAAGTCTCCTCAAACCGGCCTCCACTTTCTCCGCAACCTCTAAAATCAAACCTCAAAACCGCGAGGCCTTCCCTACAAAACCTATGGGCAACACCAACATATTTTTCGCTGTCCTTGCTACTGTACAAGCCGTGACAGGTGATGACGCAGGTTGACGCTTCCTCACGAGGCGAGTGAAACACACCTGCTAAACCATATTCACCGAATCTAACATTTTTTTCTTTCATAGCATCAGTTTACGGATGCCATTGATTTAAGAATATTCATGGGCTTTAGAAGAATGATATATGCCGAAAACCGTAATATGTCGAAAATTGAACAAAGCCAAGCAAAAAAGGGTCTAAGCCACACATGAATAGCGCTGGTGTTGCTGGCTGCCCTAATGTTTTCTCAGGTCTTTGAGGCAACCGTTGGGGCTCTTCAGAAAGCCGTTATCGTT
>JAOUPL010000095.1 GCA_029879825.1 Candidatus Bathyarchaeota archaeon | reverse complement strand
GCTTTTGTCGTCTCGAATACGGGTTATTCTGGCGAAACGCAACGCCATTCCGCATTTGTATTTCGGGCTTTTCTGGATTTCGTTGTAGGCCACTTCTACCACGATTCTGGGAGTGACTACCACTCTTCGATACTCCTCTTTGATGGTCAATTCTTTGAGTCTTTTGGTCATCTCTATGATTTCTTCGTCTGTCAGACCTTTGAAAGTCTTTCCAACCACCAGGAATTCTCCGCTTTCAAGGTCTCGAGCCGCTAGGTAATAGTCTGAGAGCCAATTGTGTCTTCTTCCATATCCATACTCAGCCGCAACAACGACCAAATCTAGGGACTCCAACGACTCTTTGATTTTGAACCAACGTTTTCCGCGAATTCCAGGAGTGTAGGGGCTGTCCAATTTTTTGGCCACAAGCCCTTCGTGACCATTCTCTATGGCTTCTTTCAAGAACCTCTCGGCTTCACGAGGATTGCCAGTAATTATCTGTCTGGTTAAGAGTATGCCTCCTGCTGTTTTTTCCAACTTTTTTCTCCGCTCAACGTATGTGTCAGCAATGAGACTTTGCCCGTTGAGATATATGAGGTCGAAGAGGTAGAGTTCAACCGGAATCTTTTCAATCATCTCTTCTATATCATGGACCCTTCGAAACCGTCTCATGATGTGCTGGAAGGGAAGCGGGTATCCGTTCTCTCCAACAGCAATGATCTCACCTTCTAAAATGGCTTCGCCAGCTTTGACTTCGTTCCGAATCAACCTCACGATTTCTGGGAAGCTATCGGTTACGTCTGTTAGCCTGCGACTGTAAATTCTAACAGTATCCTTGGATTTGTGAATCTGGACGCGAGCCCCATCCAACTTATGTTCGAAAGCGGTTTCGCCGCCATGTTCTTTGATAGCTTCATCTACGGCATCAGCTGTTTGTGCTAACATGGGCTTTATGGGTCGAAAAACTTGAAACTGAAGCTTTACGATTCCTTCTCTGCCTTGAGTTTTGGCTATTGCCGCAACTTCTCCTATGTCGCCGGTTAACATGCTTGCCCTTCTCACAAGATCGTGGGGAACGCTGAAGGCTTTTGAAACGGCGAGTTCCATCAAACCCTCGTGAAAACCTGTTCTCATTTCGCCGATCAGTATTTTGACTATGTATTTAGCCTCTAGGGGCGTGGCTTCCCCCAACAGGGTTTCTAGGAGCCGCTCCTTCCTCTCTCTAGAACCGTACCCGCTGGTTTCAGCGATGGTTTCCAAGCTACGTCTCACTTCTAAGATTGTCAGAGGTTTTTCAAAAAGCGTAGCCTGCTTCCGAATCTTTTTCGCTTCAAACACGATCTTTGTCGCTGCTCCTATGTCACCTGTTTTGCTGAAAGCATCTGTGAAGCTCTTCCAGTCTACGTTGGTTAAGCGTTTAATCAAACCGTTCATTGTCGCCCAGCTAACTTCAAGAGTTCTTTGATCCCACTTTGGAAAAGGGCGACCAAGGATCATGGACGTCGCGGGTTCCACTTCATCAGCGTGTAGATATTTCAAAAATTCCGCCACAAGACCAACCATCAATGTGCGTTTGGATGTGGTCTCCAGCTTCTCGCAAAGCTCAGCCAAGGCCCGAAACTCTGTTTGCATTAGTTTTACCTTTACGACTGATCGTATGCTTCGTAAGATTTGTCCTTCGCAAAAAAATAAACGTTTTCATGATTACATTATCAAGAGTAAAAGAATCAAAGTGTGAGCGCCGTTGCCGCGCTCTGACTTGCCACGTCGGTTCAGAAAGCTGAGAGTTTTTCCTTCACTTCTTTTATCTTCTTTTTCAGTTCCTTAGCTTTTTCTTTTGCTCCCGTTGCTTTGTAGCAGTCAAGGGCATATTCCAGAGCGCTAAGCCCAAAACGGTCGTAGCCCACTTTGAACGCCAAGTCTGCTGCCTTGAGGAAACGTTCAGTCGCAGTGCTGTAATTCTTCAGTATGTAGTTGCATTCAGCTGCCTTAAACAATGCATAGGAGGCGTCGAAAGAATTCTTCGCTTTTTCGTAAAGTTCAGAAGCCCGTAAGAATTTCTTCATTGCCTCTTCATGCTTCCCAGCATCAGACAAGGCTGTTCCTTCTCGATGAATCTTTATGGGATCCTCCTTCTCTTCGGTTCCTTCACCACTGCTCATGCTGTTTCACCTGTAACCTTTGCTATCAGTTGCTGGTTGCCTTTTTTAGGTTTTCTACCTGTGAACGATGGAGGGTAACACTTCAAATACGAAATAGTTTAAATACACTCGGTTTCGATTTTGAGTGAGGGTGTTATTGGATGGATGTTGTAGGAGACATAATGACGAAAAGGGTTATCACGTGCACAGCCAAAGACACCGTCCTAGAACTGCAGCAGCTTATGGTGAACCATCGCATAAGCAGGGTTATAGTTACTGACATGGAAAAGAAGCCTGTGGGAATTGTAACGCAGAAAGACATCGTAAACTTCTTGCTCGCCGACTCATCCAAACGAGGTATTGAAGAGATACCAGCTAAAGAGGTTATGAGCAGAAATCTTATCACAGTTAAACCGACAGCGCCTACACCTGATGTCGCAAAAACCATGATTGAAAGCAAGATAAGTTCGTTGGTGGTCGTTGATGATAAGGGCAAGCTGCAGGGAATAGCAACAAAGACCGACGTGAGCCTATATTTTGCCAGCAAAGGCGCTGGCGTTTACAGCGTACACGACTTCATGACACCTAACCCCATAACAATTAGACAGTCGCAATCCATATTCTTAGCAGTATCGCTGATGTCTGAGAACAAGATTTCAAGAATAGTCGTAATTGACAAAGAAAACAAACCTGTTGGAATCATCACGCTCACTGATGTAACAATCATAAGCAGTTTGCTCAAGCCTGCAAAAGTGATAAGGGAGAAGAAACCCATATTTTTGAAAGGCATATTCTTTCCTCCAAAGGGTATACATCTCCTCACGGCAAGGGACTTCATGACAGCAGAGCCTATATCCGTGAACGAAGACATGGACCTAGCTGCCGCAGCTAAACTGATGACAAAACACGGTTTCAGTGGCTTGCCAGTAGTAAAAAACACCGGGAAACTTGTTGGAATAGTGACAAAGTCTGACTTGACTCGAGCCGTAGCCTCCTTGAAAAAATAGATTTCCACTCACACCATTATTCTCCATTCAGCCCAGATAGCCTTCACAAATTACGCAAGCGTATCTCTGCAAAGCAGAAAAATACTAGGTGATTGAGGTCTCTTCGATGAAAGGAGACACGCATCTCATTGAAACACTTCCAACGAATGGAATTTACACTTTGACTATATTTCTGTCAAGGGAAATGTGCTTAAACGTAGGGAAGTTAGGCCAGAAGGAATTTCCAAAGGGATACTACACTTACATAGGATCCGCCTTGGGCAAAGGAGCCTCAAGCCTAAAACGTCGAATTTCAAGACACCTACAGAAAAAGAAACGAAATTTCTGGCACATAGACTTTCTTTTGGCTGATGAAAACGCAACTGTAACATCGGTTGTAGCCGCCCAGACCAACGAAAAATTGGAATGCACTTTGAATAGCTACATAAAAAGGGAAGGAGGCGCAGAGATTCTTATAAAAGAGTTTGGCGCTTCCGACTGCAAGGAAAACTGTGAGAGTCACCTCTTGTTCTTCCCAGACATAATAGAAGAACCTATCTTGATTCAGAAAATCGTTAAGTACTATGAAGATCTCGGCTTAACTCCCCTGCTCGTACACATACCTCTACTCAGTATGTGATTATGAACGCGCGCGCCACAATTAACTGGTAATCGAAGGCTCCCTCACAAGATCATGATAGAGAAAAGCCCCGTCGACGAAAAGAAGCCAAATCAGGGGTCGGGTTCAAGGAAAAATCCCATATAGAGGGAATTGAAAGTAACCTCTAGTGACCGTAATTACGTGATTTCTTGCTCAAGGTTCTTTTAAAAACACCAAGCAAAGCTTTGATCCTTCCCTGTTTTTCTGTGCGGCGTTTCTGAGGTAATTCACAAAACATTTCCACGACGATCATTATGAGCTGGCTTCCGACGTAGGGTAAATGCTAAAATTATATGTCTTCCAAAGAGGGATACCATAATATTACAAAACAGCAATACTCGATGTTGAGCTGGGAAGCGTATGAAACTTGTTAAGACTTGGATAGAGGGCCTAGATGAGATGTTGGGAGGGGGTCTCCCTGACAAAAGCGTTATTTTGATGATGGGGGAACCTGGCTCCGGATACGATATCCTTGGCCAACAAATCCTTTATCAGCACGCCCTTAAGGGGGATAAAGTTGCTTGCTTCACAACCATCAGGTCATCTGATGCTTTGAAGGAAGATTTTGACATCTTTGGTTGGGATGTCCTGTCCCTAGAAAAAACAGATCAATGGGTCTTTGTTGACGTTCATACTCCGGGCGCTCTTCAAATTCTTCGTGAAGAAATTCCCTCAAGAATCGAAAAGGGATGCTGGACACTGGTTGATTCATTGTCCTATCTTCTTCAGACCCAAAAAGTTGATTCAGTCCTTAAAATGGTTGAGTTACTGTTAGAAAGCGCGCGAAAGTATGGAGGAATTCACTTTTTGCTCCTTGTCCAGGGCATGCAAGATTCTCAAACAGAAATTACCCTGCAACATCTAGTTGACGGGGTGATCGAATTCACTGCGCAGGAGGTTGCCGGGGGAATCGACAGACGAATACGAATGAAGAAAATGAGGAAAACTATTTACACTCCTAGGCTGATTCCCTTCCGCATAACCGAACGGGGAATAGTCATCGAAACAGCAGTTAGAATAGCCTGAGCAAAGGTGACAAGATTTGGATGTCTTCGAGGC
>JAOUPL010000094.1 GCA_029879825.1 Candidatus Bathyarchaeota archaeon | reverse complement strand
GTTAAAATTTAATCCCAAACCCAAAAAAACTACAGAGACAGCATCTTTCCTGTGACGCCGCTTATTGGAACGATCTTGATTTCCCCTGTTTTTAGGTGTCGGCATCGAGCCTCGTATATTGGCGTATAAACTATAGCGTGCTCCGTTACCTCAAAAACTTCTTCGACGATTCTTCCAATGTTTGGAGGCTTCTTGCAAACGATTTCTTTTAAGGTGTTGAATGAAGATATTCGGAGTTTCCTCGCCTTTTCAGGGCATTCTTTTAGAACTTTTTCGGGTTCAGGCTCAGCGGGTGCCGATGGCAATTTTGTGGGGTCGATTTCACGTCCTGTTCTATTAAGGGCGATTTGTTCTATGGCTTTGTGGATTACTCTTTCTTGGGCGTCGAAGACGATTTCTTTGTGAGATCTTTTCAGAACACCCTTTGTTCTTTCGCTTATGACTTCGGGCTTTAGGGTTTGGCCAAAAACAACCACTTCGGTTGCATTATCACCAACCTTAGTCCTATAGGTTTTGTTTTCATAATAATCAAGAAAGTAGTTGGCTTTGACCATCAAGAATGGCTCGTAGAAAAGCAAAACCGATTCGCATTCAATTTCTTCATGCTTGGGTTTAAGGAAGCCTAGCTTTGCGAAAAATCTGGTTTTATCTTTCACGATAACGTTTCTCACAGTTTCAAGATCCACGATGATCTTATGCACTATGAGCTTTCTTTCCGGGGGTTCTTCTTCATTTATTTCTTCTTTGGCTAATATGGATGCAACCAAAATATCATCATCTATCTTTGGAGTTCTAATAATTCCATTCGAACGTTATACTTTTTAGTGATTATGAAACTGAAATTAATATTCTGGTTCTACATATTTTTGCGCACGCGCCTTAATGTTGTTGCCCAGTACTTTCGCAGGTCCTTAACTCTAACAGGCAGACCCATTCTACCGATTTTTGTATCTCAGGCAGAATTAATGAATCGCAACATGCGCACCCATAGAAAAGAATCCACTTGAGAACTTCAATCCACATTGTCAGAAAACACTGACAAATCTATTGCTGGCTACGACTTAAATCTTCTTTGCCACGCGCGCACACGTAGATCTATTTTTTAGGCGTTTCTTTCTTTCCACACCTTGTATACCGTGATCAGTTCGCTGGTTGTCACGTTTGGTATTCCTCGAATTTTAAGCATTAGATCCCTCATTTCGTCGAGGTCACCTGCCCCGACCTTCACAAGGAGGTCGTTCGGCCCATGAATCTCGTAGATCCCGCTGACCTTTTCATTCTCAACGAGCTGGTTTGCTGCCTCTTCTAGGGAGCCTGGCTTCACGTTTATCAACACAAAGCCGCAGACGTTTCTGCCTAGAGCCTTCTCGGCAACTTCTATAGTATAGCGTTTTATGATGCCCTCGTCCATCATTCTTTTCATGCGGACATGGACTGTGGCGTCGGATATCCCCAAATCCCTGCCGACCTCTGTGAAGGGTGTCCGGGCATCCCTCCTAAGGATTTCCAAAATTTTGTAATCGATCTCGTCCAGTTTCACAATCAACACACCACCAGCATAATAAGAGTATTCCCATATTTATATATATTTTTTAAGAACTTCCATAAAAAAAGATAACTTTATTAAGATACTCTTACGCTAAGGCCTATTGAGGGGCCAAGTGCCGCGCTAAAAAGGAGGAGAAAGCCATGTCCAAGAAGAAACCAGCGAAGAAGAAGAAAGAAGAGGAAGAAGAGGAACCTGAGGAAGAAGAAGAGTGGTAGGGCTCTGCCAATGAGTGCGCTACAAGTGGACGGATGCCTGTGGACAAGAGAAAAGAGCGAAGGCGAAAGCATTAATGAAGTATGAGAGGGAGGTGACTAACATGCCCGAGAAGAAGAAGCCAGAACAGAAGAAGCCAGAAAAGAAGAAGCCAGAAGAAAAGAGAGAGTATTAGCAGCGCTTGGAACCACGCATTACGAAACTAGAGGCGGAAACTGCCTTGTTCTAAATCCCCATTTTTGAGTTAAAACTTGAAATCTGCCCTTAAAGGGGTGACTATCAATGGCTAGATACCCTACGTGTGGAAAAGATGTTGAAACACCGAATAAGGAGTGGAATTTAGGCAAAATTCATGTTAAGCAGTACGAGTGCTGCGAAAAGAAGTTCCGGGAATACCTAAAGATGGTTTAGCAGCCTAGGAGGTGACACTTCATGGGTCTGTTCGACTGGTTTAGAAGGAGAAGAAAAAAGAAGGTAGATGAAGAGAAGGAAGTGCTGGAGCGCACGGGAAAGTTGCGAACCGAAATCGAAAAGCGTGTGGAAAAAGAACCGAAGAAGAGTAAAAGGAAGAAGGAGAGCGTTTAGATGGCTGCGCCCGAGCTTGCGGGAGTACCTGTTCTCATATTGAAAGAGGGAGCGAGTAGATCAAGGGGGAGAGAAGCCCAACACGCGAACATTATGGCGGCCCAAATCGTAGCGGAGGCCGTGAAAAGCGCCCTGGGTCCAAAGGGCATGGACAAGATGCTCGTCGACAGCTTGGGAGACGTCACCATCACCAGCGACGGTCGCACAGTCCTAGACGAAATGGACATTCAACATCCCGCCGCAAAAATGATGGTGGAAGTTGCTAAGACCCAAGATGAAGAGGTTGGAGACGGAACCACAACAGCGGTCATCGTGGCTGGAGAGCTCCTAGGAAAGGCTGAAGAATTGATGGACAAAAAAGTCCATCCAACCGTAATTGTCGATGGGTATCGTAAGGCGGCGGATAAGGCTCTTGAAACTCTTGAGAAGATAGCGATTTCAGTTCGGCCTACAGACAAAGACTTCCTTGGAAGGGTGGCTATGACTGCAATGGCCAGTAAGATGGTAGCAGAGAATCGGGAGCAACTAGCTGAGATAGCTGTTGAAGCGGTCCTTCATGTAACTAACAAGGTTGGAGATGAATATAGAGTTGATTTGGATGATATAATGGTGGAGAAGAAGCCTGGAGAATCCATAACTGACACCAAGCTCATTGAAGGCTTAGTTCTAGACAAGGAAGTTGTTCACTCAGGAATGCCTAAACGAGTCGAAGAGGCAAAGATTGCGTTGTTGGAAAGCGCGCTTGAAGTTAAAAAGACCGAGTTCGACGCCAAAATCAACATTGAACGACCGGAGCAGATGGAACATTTTCTACGCGAAGAGGAGAGCATGCTCAAGGAGATGATTGAGAAGATCGTCTCGACGGGCGCGAATGTTGTCATCTGCCAGAAGGGCATAGACGACATGGTCCAACACTTCTTGGCTAGGAAAGGGATTTTCGCTGTGCGGCGAGCTAAGAAGTCGGATATGGAAAAACTTGCAAAGGCAACAGGCGGTAAAGCGGCGACAAACCTCGACGACCTCACGGAGAAGGACTTAGGCTACGCTAAACTCGTTGAGGAGCGGAAGATCGGCGACGACAAGATGACCTTCATCGAAGGATGCAAGAATCCGCGTTCTGTGGCCATACTAATCCGAGGTGGAACCGAACGCATAGTAGATGAAGCTGAGCGATCAGTTCACGATGCCTTATGCGTCGTCCGAGATGTGGTGCAAGAGCCTAAAATCCTCGCTGGGGGAGGAGCCCCAGAGATGGAGATCGCTATGGCGCTAAGAGACTACGCTGAATCTCTACCAGGAAGAGAGCAGTTGGCTGTCCAAAGATTCGCTGAGGCCATAGAAACCGTGCCGTTAACCTTAGGTGAAAATGCTGGTCTCGACCCCCTAGATATTCTATCAGAGCTTAGATCCCGTCACGGAAAGGGCGAAAAATGGGCAGGCGTCGACGTCTTCGAAGGAAAAATCAAGGACATGAAGGAACTAGAAGTCTACGAACCCCTAGCTGTTAAGAAACAGGCAATCAAGTCTGCCACTGAAGCTGCCACAATGATACTGAGGGTAGACGATGTAATTGCCTCAGGAAAGATGAAGGCTCCGCCTACTCCTCCTGGCGGCCCAGGTGGAATGCCCGGTGGCGGCTACGGAGGCATGCCTCCAGAATATTAAGCCTCAAATCCACCAGCAGCAGTGGAAGATCGCGCGCACAGTTCCTATTGCACCTACACATGCATATATTTCCAAATCCTTCGATGCGCGCGCGCAAAGCACATCGCGTGCATATGCCAAAATTAAGAGAAAATACTTAAAAGACCCTTCTAAATCTATGACCGTGAGGAAATAAAATGCCAACCCACGGGTCCTTATCAAAAGCGGGAAAAGTCAGGTCACAGACTCCAAAAATGACATCCACCCCAAAAAAAAGCCGAATCCCCAGAGTGCGGGTTCGACGAAACTACGAAAAAAGAATAATTCTTCAAAGGAATGCTGGACAAAACTGGGGTGATAGTCGGGGCGGACGGGGCGGACGGGGCGGACGGGGCAGACGGGGCAGACGCAGATAGTTTACATATTACAAGTTGCGCTCCCTAATTTTCCTTTCAGCGTCAGCGTATACGAACCCTAACAAAAGTGAGTGTACTAGGCAGGGTAAAAGCGCTAAAAACAAACATAAAAGAACACGGAACCATCAGCAAATCTAAGGCGAAGTATGCAAATGGCAAGGAGAGATTAAATGGCATGTGCAATCTTAGAACTGGTCAGAAAAGTTGTAGAAAATGTCCAGCGAGATTCTACTGTCCAGAATCTAAAAAGAAACAAACCAAAAAGCAGAAAAGAAAGTAGGTGAAACAGCATGGGAATTACAGCCGAAATGCGCGCGTGTTATGGTCCTATCATGTTTTTACCGATTTCTCGCGCAATTTCGTAGAAAACTTAGACTACCCCCACGCACACACGCTTTATTTTTTGTTACAATTTTTGCGGAAGTCTTAACATATGTAGAATGTTAATGCTG
>JAOUPL010000023.1 GCA_029879825.1 Candidatus Bathyarchaeota archaeon | reverse complement strand
TCAAAGCGCGCTGCAAAGGTCTCTTCTCATCATCGTTTTAGCCTTACCCCTCCCATCATCATTCCAATCTCTTTCCTACTGAACTCTTCAGCCTTCCCAACGCCCAAAAACTCGCCGTCATAAATTACTGCGATCCTATCGCTCAACTGCATAACCTCATCAAGATCGGAGGATATTAGCAAGACGCCCTTACCTTCATCTCTCATCTTGATAAGAAGCTCCCGAATGTAAAGCGTGGATGCAATATCTAACCCACGCGTCGGATGAGCCGCTACCACCAGGGTCGGACGCTTGCTCAGTTCTCTACCGACGACAAGTCTCTGCTGGTTTCCCCCACTGAGACTTCTGGCGACAGTCTTCAAACTCGGAGTTATCACGTTAAAGATCTTCACGAGTCTTTGCGCGAAATCTGTTATCCTATTCCAGTTTAAACGGTCTAATGGAAGGAGGAACTCCGGTTCCCACTGTCGCCCGAGGATAGCGTTCTCTGAAACGTCAAATTCTAACGCTAGCCCGAACCTGCTCTTATCTTCAGGTATATGAGCGAGCCCCATTTTATACAGCCCCTTTGGGCCAACTCCAACGATGCTCATGCCATTAAGCTGAATCTCTCCGCTCCTCTTGGGCCTAAGTCCAGTCAAAGCCTGCACAAGCTCGCTCTGACCGTTTCCCTCAACGCCAGCTACCCCCAGAATCTCGCCAGCATTAACTTCAAACGACAGATCTTTGACGGCGACAGAGCCGAAAGCGCTTATAACTTGCAGGTCTTTAACCGCCAACACCGGTTCTCCAGCGGCTTTTCGCTCCCTAGTCACGCGTGGGACTTCTTTCCCGACCATCATCACCGCCAACTTCTCAGGGTTCGCCTTGCTCGTTGGTATTCTTCCTGTAACCAACCCGTTCCTGAGGACAACTATCCTATCAGAGATCTCAAGCACTTCCTTCAGCTTGTGCGTGATAAAAATGGTAGCCCTACCGGCTTCCTTCAGCTTCCGCAGGGTCCTGAAAAGTTCTTCCACTTCAATTGGTGTTAGGGAAGAGGTAGGCTCGTCAAGAATCAAAACATCAGTGCCCCGATACAGTACTTTTAAGATCTCGACCCTTTGCCGAACACCCAAGGACAATAACTCGACAGGGGTGTCTAGCGGAATACTCAACCCAGCTTCTTCAGCTAAGGCAACCAGCCGTTCCCCCGCGGCCTTTTGCTTGAGGAAAGACAAAAGTTGGATGGGAGAAACACTCTCGGCCTCTTGACCAAGGAGGATGTTTTGAACTGGAGTGTACGTTGAAACAAGAGCAAAGTGTTGGTGGACCATCCCTATGCCAACTCTCAAAGCATCTGAGGGATTGTCAAATTGTACAGTTTTGCCTCCCACGCGAATCCTCCCATCGGTTAGCGGGAGGAGACCTGAGAGAATTTTCATCAAGGTTGTTTTTCCTGCGCCATTCTCCCCAAGCAACCCGACGATTTCGCCTTTCCTCACCGTGAAATTTACGCCACGTAGCGCAATTGTGCCGTCAGGATAGACTTTCCTTACGGATTTCATTTCGATATACGGTTCAGAGCTCATTTTTTTCTCTCAAACTCTTAAACCTTGCCTACGCGCTTAAAGTTTTCGAACGAATCATTGAAGGAGAACTGTTTCAAATAAGCGTCATATTATTATGTACTGATGGACGGGTAGGGGTCTCGCTTTCAAAACTGTCAAACCTACGCCAAAAAGAGAATAAATACACCCATTGGCAATAAATTCTTAAAGTCAAGTAATTATACCTTGAGACTTCAGGATCCAATTACAAGAAGGTGAAATCTGAGAGGGCGTTGTTGATGAAACGTTTCAAGATCTCTGAAGTCCACATACGCCCTTTTATACAATCTGGTGTTGGTGTGCTTCTAGGATTATTACTTGGAGCGTTGTTAATGGTGATATTTCGTTACGACCCAATAATAGCATATTATTGGTTATTCAGAGGAGCATTCGGCAGCATTTCAGATATAATGGAGACGCTTGCTTTCGCAACGCCGCTAATGCTCACAGCGTTAACCTTTGCAATCGGTGTGAAAACGGGGCTCTTCAACATTGGTGCTGAGGGACAAATGTACCTAGGAGCCTTAGGCGCTGCTGCTGCTGCTGGCGCGATTACTCTTCCAGCAGGCCTTCATGTAGCCGTCGCCACAGCGTTTGGGATGTTTTTAGGTGCCCTTTGGGCAATTCCAGCGGCCCTCCTTAAAATGTGGAGAGGAGTTCACGAGGTTATATCCACTATCATGTTCAATTGGATAGCCTTCCACTTCACCATTTACCTAATAATCTATTATTTTGCGGAGCCGGGTAGAGCGGAGAAGACAGCCCCCGCCTTGCCAGGCGCTCGCTACCCTATCTTAATGGAAGGATCGAGCTTAACGGCGGTAGTATTCGTTGCCATAGCATTTTGCATCGGGATTTACATATACTTATGGGGGACGAAAGCGGGTTATGAGCTCAGGTTGGTAGGAGCGAACCCGGATGCTGCCAATTATGCGGGCGTAAGCTCCCGGCGTGTGATGCTCCTCAGCTTCGTCCTCGGGGGACTCGCCGCTGGACTCGCGGGAGCGAGTCAAATTATAGGCAGACCCCCCGCATGGTCCCTTTACGCGACTTTGGGTAACGTCATAACGTTGGGATTCGACGGAATTGGGGTCGCCCTAATAGGAAGAAACCATCCCATAGGCGGCATATTTGCAGCCGTATTTTATGGAGGGCTGCGGCATGGTAGCAGACTTATGGAGTATAGGGCGGGAGTATATTCTGAATTAGTGCGAGCCATCAGCGGTCTGATCGTTGTAGCACTCGCTATCCCAGAGATCGTGGCTATTATAAGGAGGAGATTTAAAAGATGAAAGCTCTCTCTGGCTTCAAAGGACTCGCGTCGCGTGCGAGGGTCGCCTGGCTTCTTGTTGCTGTAATTTTGGTCGCGTTTCTCTTTTATGTCATCGAAGAATTCGGTCTAAGCCCAGTTTCCCTCTTGGAAGGCGGATTGCTCGCAATGACGCCATTGGCTTTGACAGCGGTCGGGGAATGCATAAATGAAAAATCTGGAGTCGTCAACATAGGACTGGAGGGAATCTTGCTCATAAGCTCGGTTACGGGGGTTTTTGGAGCCGAACTGTTTGGAAATGGAATTCTCGGGCTTATGGTCGGAGCGCTGACAGGCGCTTTCATAGGATTCGTTTTCGGCGTAGTAAGTGTTTATGGAAGGGCAGATCAAGTCGTTGCAGGAATGGGCATTAACATATTTGCCCTTGGCTTCGTTCAGTACCTCTTGATGTCTATCTGGGGATTTCCTGGAATTCACCTCGTTCAAAAAAGGCTCATGGTACGGCCAATATACACTCCCATCGGGCAGCTCAGCATTGTGACCATTTTTGCGATAATTGCCGCCGGCTTAGCCCACATTTTTCTATATAAAACGGTACTTGGATTCAGGATAAGGGCCACAGGGGAGAGCCCAGAGGCTGTCGATGTGGCTGGTGTGAGAGTCGATCGAGTTAGGATTCTCTCAAGTACCCTTGGAGGAGCATTGTGCGGCTTGGGGGGAGCATTTATGCCCTTGGCTTGGTTCGGTGCCGCCGTAAAAGAAATATCTGCCGGCAGAGGTTTCATCGCGTTGGCCTGTGTTGTATTCGCGGGATTAGAGCCACTGTTAGCCCTCGCCGCTGCTTTCATCTTCGGCTTTGCCGAGGGCTTTTCCTTCGCTGTGGCAGTTACACCAGGAGTCAAGGAAGTCATCCCTTTTTATTTCGTGAACATGATCCCCTACATCACTACTCTTATGATCGTAACGATCGCGATCGGCAGAAAGAGGTTTCCTAAGGCTAGTGGCGTGCCGTATCGAAGAGAATAGCGCGAGCTAGGTTTAAGCGGACTGCTCCCTTGTTTTCAAGACGACCTTCCCGAATAACAGTTTCAACGTGAAAACTTAGTCATATTACCGACATCAAGATTCTTAAAACCAAGAACGTGAAGATAGTGCGCACGCGATTGTAGAGATAAGCCTCGAGGTTGATGGGCTTACCGAGAATCTCATTGATAGAAGGCACGTCAAGGCTTTCATGGCGAATATGGAAAGACTCCGAAAGTGACGTTTGACGTTGTGGCATCTACCGAGAGATTCCACCCCGGATCGTCAGACCTTTCACTTGGAAAAATTTATATGTTTTTGTGGGCACTGCTGTTTTCCTCGTCGATGAAGGTTAAACCATTGTCTGATGTTCTCATTAAGGACGGCACCATCGTAACAATGGATCCCAAGCGGCGCATCCTAAAAGATGGCTACGTTGCGATCGAGAAAGGAAGGATCATGGATCTTGGAAGGTCTGGGAAAATTAGGGCTGAATACAAGTCCGCCGAGGAGGTAATCGACGCCTCAGGGAAGGCTGTCCTTCCAGGACTCATTAGTGGACACACTCACGCCGCGCTGACACTATTAAGAGGGTTGACGGATGGGATGCGGCTTGATGAGCTGACGCGTAAGTGGTTATGGCCATTTGAAAGCGCCTTAAGACCAGAAGACAGCTATGTAGCGGCTCAGCTCGCATGCCTAGAAATGATTAAGGCTGGCATAACCTGCTTCGCTGACATGCATTTTAACATGGAAGATGTCGCGAAGGCTGTTCAAGATTCGGGCTTGAGGGCTTCACTTTCAGTCGCCATTATGGATCAAGGCGACGTACCCTTAACTTCAGAAGAAGCAGTTAGGCAGAACGAGGATCTTGTCAATAAGTGGCATCAAAAAGCGGGCGGCAGAATCACATGCATGTTTGGTCCGTGCACTGTGAGAACTGCGTCAGCTGAGCTATTTTTGAAAACCAGAAGATTGGCGAGTAGGCACAAGGTCGGAATTCACCTTCACCTATCCGAAGTAGAGGAGGATGTCAAGTTTACTCAAGATCATTTCAACAAGAGACCTGTCAAGTACCTCAACGACTTGGGCGTGTTGGGGCCTGATGTCCTCGCTGCCCACTGCGTTTGGCTTAACGATGCAGAGATGAGGATTCTGAAGAGAGCTAAGGTCAATGTGGTCCATAATCCTACAAGCAATATGAAATCATCCGCCGGGATCGCTAGGGTTGCAGAGATGATTGCATTGGGGATAAATGTTGGTCTCGGCGTTGATGCGGCGGTGTGTAATAATACGCTGGACATGTTTTGGGAAATGAGAGTGGCATCGTTAATTCAAGGTATCAGTCAAATGCACCCAGGGCAACTCTCTCCAGAAAAAGCACTTGAGATGGCTACTATGGGCAACGCAAAAGCGCTAGGAATCGAGAACGAGGTCGGATCCATTGAGGTGGGGAAGAAGGCTGACTTGATCCTCGTCGAACTAAAACAGCCTCATTTGACTCCACTTGTAGAGCGCCCAAAGTCTAACCTGTTGTCTCATCTCGTGTATGCGATCAGCGGCCGCGATGTGGACACCACAATTGCGGATGGACAAGTTGTCATGCGCCATCGGAACGTTCTCACACTCGATGAAGCCAAGGTCCTTAGGAAGGCGGAAGAAACCCTGTATAAGGTCCTAGATCGAAGCGGAATAGCAACTCGCACAAGGAAGTCAGGGTGATAAACTCAACCATAATTTTTGCAGCAACTTAGCCAAGCCACATTTCCAAGACTGTGTTCAAACATGCGCGCGCCCTGACAGAGTGAGAAGCGTTTAAGCTTGACAGGTCCCTTCTGAATATTGATGTGGGAGGGCAACATTATTCAAATGAGTTTTACGTTATCTATGTGGTTGGGAAACAGAATTGGATGAGGCGAGAGGCAGGAGGAAGCAAGCTGTTAGCTCATAGACTCGTATTCGTTGGACACGTCTCCGTTGACAAAATCGAGAACATTAACGGCACTAGGGTTCAGCCGGGAGGAGCCGCATTATACGCTGCAATAGCAGCTAGAACACTCTCAACGAATGTCGCACTAATCTCAGCTGTCGGAAAGGACTATGACTTTCCGGACGCCTTGAATCTTTTAGATTCTAAAGACGTGAAAACGTATAACATGCCCTCTACAAGGTTTCACATCAAATACAATAAGCGCTGGGAAGCCCGATACCTCAAAACAGTCCACGGCGCCGGCTCCAAAATAACTTCCAGAACAATTTCAGAGAGATGGCTTGGATCCAAGAGCATATTTCACATATCACCTATGAGACCCGCGAAGGTCTCTAGAATCCTCGACAAATTAAGGAAACTGTCGCCAGAAACCAAAGTTTCGATTATGGCGTGGGTAGACTATATAAAGGAGGGACGTAGAAGCAGAGAAACACTCAAGGATCTTGCTTTGAAAGCCGACTTTTTCATCTTAAACGATTCTGAAGCCAAAGCTCTGACGCAGACTAATTCCCTTTCGTCAGCCCTGAGGCTTCTCAAAGCTAAGATGCTGATCGTTACCCTGGGAAGCCTCGGAGCCATAATAAGCGGAGAGAAAATGGGAATGCAGATGATTCCAGCTTTGAACATACCGCCAGAAAAAATTGTTGACACAACAGGAGCTGGAGACGTATGGTGTGGAGCGTTTCTGGCCACATACAACTTGACCGAAGACTTAACAAAGTCTGTGAGCGTTGCATCCATTGTCTCCAGCATAAAATGTTCAAACTGGGGCTTCAACAGTCTCACAAATCTACGGTTCAAAGAACCCAACGACGTGATAGAATTCGTCATAGGACTGAAGGAGGGGGGGCTTCAAAAAAGAATACCAGACTACGTCAACGAGTAGACATCGGTCCAAATTATCGGGGTCACATGCGCGCGCAGATACCCTTAGATAAATAAAACTTTAAGCTTAAATTCATTTTCAACCTAGATAATTAAAACAGTCTGATAAACATGAAAGCTGTTATCTTTGATTGGGATGGAACAATTATCAAGTCTAAAAAAGCTAACTTTCATGCATTTAAGAAAGTACATGATGCGCTCAACTTGAATAGTGCTTTTACAATTAAAGAATTTGTAGATTGGTACTCCCCGAACTGGTATGTGATATACAAGAAGATGGGGATCCCAGAAGAGGGGTGGTCAAGAGCAAATGAACTTTGGAGAAATTCCTATCCTCACAATAGATCAAGACTTTCTCCCAACTCTGCCAGAATTCTTGCCAACTTGAAGTCAAGGAGATTTAAGATCGGGTTGGTCACAAGTGGGGATGAGAAAAGGGTCGTATCAGAATTAAAAAGGAAGGGGATTTTCAACATCTTCGACGTTGTGATATGTGGAGACCATGTGCCTATCGAGGAACAGAAACCTTCTCCGAGACAAATAATATTGGCACTAGAGAAACTAAACATAAAGCCAAAAGATGCAGCATATATCGGAGATACTTCGTTTGATGTGTTGGCTGGAAAAAACGCCGGGGTAAAAACTATTGCCTTAGCAGGTGGTCTTCATCCTGGTGGTAAACTAAAAAATTCAAACCCCGATCTTCTCGTTCATAACTGGAAGGAATTAGAAAACAAAATTGAGGAAATCTGGATGTGAATGTATGAGGGTAAAGGGTCAATCATATCACGAGGTAATTTGCGGGCCAATGTTTTCTGGAAAAACAAGGGAGATGCAGAGATCATACAGAATTTTCAAAGTATGCAATTTCAAAGTACAAGTTTTTAGAAGGGATATAGACACAAGATATTCGTCAACTGAAATTATAACACATGATGGAATTCCCTTTGATAAAGAAGATGTTTTCTTGGCAAAACAGGCCGAAGATATAAGTAAACAATTACAAGAAGACGCTAAGGTAATAATGATCGACGAGGCAATGCTATACAATCGAGAGCTTGTAAACAAAATTGATGAATGGGTAAATAACGGAAGAATTGTTATTACAACAGTATTGCCTACGGACTACAGGGGAGAAGTTTTTGGCATTGCCGGCGAACTTCTAGCAAAAGCAGACTTTATAACATCACTTTATGCAAGATGCATGCATAATGAGAACGGAACTTTTTGCCACGAACCTGCAACAAGAACGATGAGAAAGGTTCCAATAAAGGAACAAGTACTGATTGGAGGCTTGGAGTCTTATGAACCTAGATGCAGAAAACACCATTTCCTTTTGAAAGAAAAAAAGGACAATTGAAATTAAAGTGTGCGCGCGCAAAGCAATTTGGCAGCGCTGTAGCATTCTTATAATTTTGCTATCTTTGGTAAAGAGGTGGCAGTTCCAAAAAAAGTGTGTTTTGGGTTTTGGGTTGGGTGTGTGCGGGGATAAACTTTAAGGGTGCGCACATGCGTTGCAGATGAGCTTCAAGCATTAGGACTACTTCCGTCGCAGATCATCTTAACTATCCCTTACATACTCACGGTAGCAGTGTTGGCTGGCTTAGTCAGAAAGACTATTCCTCCAAGCAACTATAAGCTCTATGTTAAAGAGGGGCCCCTTCAAGTAGTTTTACTGCTTCGATAGCGATTCCAATTACGTCCTCGATAGCCTTTTGAACGCGCTCATCAAGCTCTCCCGTTCTCTCACCAGGTTCAAACTCACCTTTCTTTATCCCCTTCACGAGATTTCCGTCAACCGCCATAATGGCTCCGGACCTCAGTCCCTTCAACCCTGTGAGCGCAAAAATGGTGGAACATTCCATTTCGATCGACAAAACGTTTGCCTTGCTGAATCTCCATGTAGCGTCGGTGTTCTCGCTGTAAAAAGCATCTGAAGTCAAAACGATTCCTAAGTGGATCTTTTTCTTCATCCTTCTAGATGCTTGAAGCAAAGCAGAGACTACTTCCAAGCTCGCAACCGCAGGGTATTCAACTGGCAGATAGGATCTGGTTGTGCCGTCCGCCCGCACTGCAGCAGTTCCAATAACGATATCGCCAATTTCTATATCAGGTTGGAGGGCGCCAGTTGTGCCTACCCTAATGAAAGTCTCCGCGCCGATTTTCATCAACTCCTCTACAACAATCGCTGCGGAGGGACACCCAATACCTGTCGAACAAGCCGAGATACCTATTCCATCAACTTTCCCTGAGTAGGTCACAAATCCTCTATACTCCGCAACTTTGTGCGCCTCGTCGAAAAATGACGCAATTCTTTCCACCCTTTTAGGATCTCCGGGAAGTAGGACATACTTTGCAACATCTCCTATGCCGCACATTATGTGAGGCTGTATCCTTTTTTTCATCATCATCCCTCTAATCGACTTTCAGAAAGGTCTTTAAGCTTTGAGCTATAAATTCTGAGCGGTCCCCGTTTAATCATTTCCAACTTCAATCGTTCCTTCTATTTCGCATCATCTCCAATCAAAAGTATGCTTTTATAGGAGGGCGTTCATAAAAAGGGGAGTTTACGGAGATTATCGCCATGACCTCGCACAAGTCCGGATTATCATGACCATAGGAGAAGGAAAAGACTTGGGAAACGTCGTTATTTCCTTCAAAATTTTTCCATCCGAAGCAACGGTTGACCTCAACGTGCTGAAAGAAAAAATAAAGAAGAAGTTGCCAAAGTTTGCTTCAGTTCATGGATTCGCAGAAGAACCCATAGCCTTTGGACTCTCGGCATTAATCGTACACATCGTTCTCCCAGAAGACAGGTCGGGAGTGTTAGATGAAGTGGAAAGTTACCTCCTTAAAATCAAAGAAGTCAGTCAGATAGAAACAATAATGGTTCGCAGGGTCTAGTTTCTCTTTAAAGTTTATATAGGAAGCTCAGCCTTTCGAGATGTGAAAGCTTTCACGATCAACTATAAAGGAAGGAAAAATAGGTGAGCGAAGTTCAACTCAGAGTCGAAGACGCCAGACAACGCGACGTATACAGAGGAATCGCCAGAATCGATCAAAAAACCATGCAAAAGCTAGGCATCTCAGCAGGGGACGTAATGGAAATCGTAGGGAAAAGAAATACGGCGGCCATAGCTTGGCCAGCCTACTCTGAAGACCAAGACAGAGGAATAATACGAATCGATGGGTTTACCCGCAAAAACGCTGGAGTAGCGATAAATGAATACGTCATAGTTCATCCGGCAAAAGTAAGCGATGCGACAAGCGTTGTTCTGGCTCCAATCGACATGAAACTGAACGTAGACGACGACTTCACCAATTTTGTGAAAAACAGACTCATGGAAAGAACCTTCGTGGAAGGAGACACCACCCTCGTCATGATGCTGGGCCACGCCATACCCTTCACAGTGACCAAAGCCCGCCCTCATGGAATCGTAAGAATCACACACGGGACAAACGTCCAGATCTTAACCGAGCCAACCCCCGAAGCCAAAGGCATGCCCCCCACCACCTACGAAGACATAGGGGGACTCCACGAAGAAATTCAGCGAATACGAGAGATGGTTGAACTTCCGCTGCGACACCCAGAACTCTTCCAAAGGCTTGGGATAGAGCCCCCAAAAGGAGTCTTGCTACACGGCCCACCAGGCTGCGGAAAAACACTTCTCGCTAGAGCCGTTGCAAACGAATCAGAAGCTAACTTCTACTCCATAAACGGCCCAGAAATAATGAGCAAGTTTTACGGTGAGTCGGAGGCTAGACTCCGTGAGATGTTTCAAAAAGCTCAAAAAAATTCTCCCAGCATTATTTTCATCGACGAGCTTGACGCCATGGCGCCTAAAAGAGAAGAAGTGACAGGTGAGGTTGAGAGGAGAGTTGTTGCCCAACTCCTCGCTTTGATGGACGGACTTGAAGGAAGAGGAAACCTCATAGTCGTAGGCGCGACAAACAGACCTGAAGCCCTCGATCCCGCTTTGAGAAGACCGGGACGGTTTGACCGGGAGATAGAGATAGGAGTACCTGACAAACAGGCGCGACATGAAATACTGCAAATACACACAAGGGGAATGCCGCTGGCTGAGGACGTTGATTTAAAGAAACTTACCGACATAACCCACGGTTACACAGGGGCAGACCTGGCTGCATTGGGCCGCGAAACTGCCATGAAAGCCCTGCGTAGATATCTGCCCGAGATAAACCTAGAAGAAGAGCGCGTTCCACCCAACGTTCTAGAAAAAATGGAGGTTCGAATGGAAGACTTCTCAAACGCTTACAGAGAGATCACACCGACAGCCATGAGAGAAGTATACATAGAAGTGCCAGCAGTTCACTGGACAGACATAGGCGGTTTAGAAAACGTGAAAGAGGAACTCATAGAGGCTGTGGAATGGCCCCTCAAAAACCCCGACATCTTTAAGCGAATGGGCATACGACCACCAAAAGGCATTCTGCTTTACGGACCCCCAGGATGTGGAAAAACCTTGCTGGCAAGGGCTGTGGCCACCGAAAGCGAGGCAAACTTCATAACAATAAAAGGTCCAGAAGTCTTTTCAAAGTGGGTTGGCGAATCGGAGAAGGCTATTCGAGAGGTGTTTAGGAAGGCAAGGATGGCTGCTCCAGCTGTTATTTTCTTCGACGAGTTTGACTCCCTCGTGCCCAGAAGAGGAATGGGCTACGCCGACAGCGGAGTCACGGAGCGCGTCATCAGCCAACTCCTAACAGAGATGGATGGAATAATCACCCTAGAGGATGTGGTTGTCCTCGCTGCAACGAACAGACCTGACATAGTGGACCCCGCAATTCTTCGACCAGGAAGATTTGACCGTTTAATTTACGTTCCAGAGCCAGACCAGAAAACTAGGCTAGAAATCTTTAAAATTTACACCAAAGACATGCCCTTGACAAAAGATGTGGACTTATCCCAACTGGCCACCACGACGAAGAGCTATTCTGGAGCTGACATCGAAGCGCTTTGCAGAGAAGCTGCACTGAATGCCTTAAGGACGGATATAAAAGCCAAAGAAGTTGGCCTCGATGATTTCAAAAAAGCCACAGAAAAGATTGGACCAACCATAAGGCCGGGCATGGAGGCATGGTACAAGGGCTTCATGGAGCAGGTTCGTCAACTAAAGAAGCCCACAACACCAGTGGCGTAGGCTTATGCCCTTAGGAGCCAAAAAATGTCTATAAAAACTTGGAAACCTCACCCTCTCTACACGACGATAGTGGAGATTCTGGAGAGAAAGGGTCCTTTGACCGATGTCGAATTATATGACTTGGTGAAAGAGAGTTATGAGGGTATAGGGTTTGGAGACCTGAACAAGAATTTGATGAGAATGGAAATCGAAGGCAAAATCCATGTCTCAGCCCTCACCAAAGGAAAAAGAAGAGTTGAACTAATCGAAAGGAAAGAAGGTTAAGAGTGCCTTCCGCCTTTAAACAGATTAGCCTTTAATCCTGCCTTAACACAGTGGTGCAAAACTTTGGGCGTAAATTTGAGAAAACTGGTGCCCAAAACAAAGGTTGACCTTAAAAGTTTGAGCGGAAAGTCCATAGCCATCGACGCCTACAACGCCCTTTACCAGTTTCTCGCCATCATCCGCCAACCAGACGGAACACCACTAAAAGACAGCACTGGCAGGATAACCAGCCACCTAAGCGGCTTATTCTATCGAACAGCCAACCTCATTGAGATGGACATCAAAGTTGTCTACGTCTTTGACGGAGTTCCACCAGCCCTCAAAGAGGTAGAAATCAAACGCCGAGCCAAAGTTAAGGCAGAAGCTCTCATCAAGTATGAACGAGCATTGCAAGAAGGCAAAATAGAAGAGGCCCGAACCTACGCCCAAATGACCTCAAGGCTCAAAGACTACATGGCAGAAGACTCAAAGCGCCTCCTCACCCAGATAGGCGTGCCATGGGTTCAAGCACCATCCGAAGGCGAAGCTCAAGCAGCCTACCTAGCAAAAAAGGGCGACACCAGCTACTGCGCCAGCCAAGACTACGACAGCCTCCTTTTCGGTGCACCCACGCTTGTGAGAAACGTAACGATAAGTGGAAGAAGAAAACTCCCGAGAAAACCTGTCTACGTCGAGGTCGTTCCCGAAATCATAGAACTAGATCAGCTTCTCAAAGAGCTGAACATCACCCGCGAACAACTCATAGACATCGGCATCTTGGTGGGAACGGACTTCAACCCTGAAGGCGTAAAAGGTATAGGACCAAAAACCGCCCTCAAACTAATAAAACAACACGGAAGCCTCGAGAAACTGCTACCCACACTGAAAGAGGCAGAGTTTCCAGCTGAACCCCAAAGAATACGAGAAATCTTCCTCAACCCAAAGGTCACAGACAACTACAAATTGACCTGGAAAGAACCCGACGTCGAGGGCATAGTAGACTTTCTATGCCGCGAAAGAGACTTCTCCGAGGAA
Source organism: Candidatus Bathyarchaeota archaeon (assembly GCA_029879825.1). GTDB lineage: Archaea > Thermoproteota > Bathyarchaeia > Bathyarchaeales > Bathyarchaeaceae > JAOUPL01. The sequence continues at coordinate 2,381 of JAOUPL010000023.1, read as the reverse complement.
AGGGTGCGAAAAGCCCTCAAAAAAATGACTGAAGGCCTAAGAAAAGCCAAGGGAAAAGTAACTCTTGAAACATGGTTCGGCGCTTGACCATCAAGTTATGGTTTGAATCCGAGTTTCCCAATCAGAGGCACAAACGCGACTCCACCCAAATTTTCCTCAAAGACCTTTCCATCTTTTTTCCTAACTCGCACCAGAGTCTGGTAGAGGTGGAGACCCCCAACTGGAATAACCAAGATTCCTCCGTTTTCTAACTGTTCAATCAACGGCTTAGGAATTTCTGGAGCAGCCGCTGTCACCAAGACACGATCATATGGAGCCTTCTCTAGATGCCCCAAGGAACCGTCGCCACAAATCACGGCAACTCGATTCCCATACCCTGCCCTCTCAACGTTTCTTCTCGCAAACTCGGCCAATTCAGGAACCCTTTCCACAGTGTAAACATGCCCCCACTCTTCTCTTTTCGCACCAGCTGGAGCCACAATCTCAGCTATTGTAGAAGCATGCCAACCTGAACCAGCTCCTATCTCCAGGACCCTATGTCCCACTTCCAATTCGAGGGCTTCATCCATGATGCATACCATGTTTCGCCCAGTTGACCGCCTTGGATCAACTGAGAGGCGCGGAAATGGTTTGCCCAAACCCTATGGGAAGCGGGGAATCCATCGCCGCATGAGCCTCAACCCTTTCGGGAAGAAAGGAGTTACGAGGAACTCGACGCAGCGCCTTAATAACCCTAGGCGACCGGAGAATGCCCTCTCTGATCAGTCTTTGAATTAGCCCTTCCCAAGCCTGCTTCTCCATCTTTCATCCACAAGAATAACTGTGAATGTACGCCTTAAGACTTTACGATTCTATTTAACCGTCACCGATTTGGCTAGATTTCTAGGCATGTCCGGGTCGCATTTTCGCTCAATTGCCATGTAATAGGCAAAGAGTTGCAACGGGATGACATACGGGATTGGTGACAAAACTTCAGGCAACCCCGTCTCTATCTCAATGTAATCGTCAGCCAAGGATTTAATTTCCTCGTCTCCCTTTTCAACCACAACAATAATGGAGGCTCCTCGAGCCTTCATTTCCATAATGTTTCCCACGATTGTCTTATGAGTGTCATCTTTTGGACAGATGAAGATCACCGGAAAGCCCGGCTCAATCAGGCTGATGGGTCCGTGTTTGCTTTCTCCAGCGGGATAGGCTATGGAAGGAACGTAGGCTATCTCCATGAGTTTCAGCCTATCCTCAAGGGCGACAGCCGAGCTTATCCCCCTTCCCAAAAAGAAGAAACACTGTTTGCCTCGGTATTTCCTAGCGAGCTGTTTTACCTTCTCCTCTTGAGTCTGAACAATCCTCTCAACGATGTCTGGTATTTGCTCAAGCTTCTCTTCAAGGTTCTCAATTTCTACATGGGAAACCTTTCCCCTTTTCTTGGCAAGCCTTAAAGCAAGCTGAGAGAGCACGGAAAGCTGAGAGGTAAAAGTTTTCGTAGCCGCAACTCCTATTTCCGGACCTGACTGTTGACAGATATAAACGCGGGCAACACGGGTTAGGGTGGATCCGACAACGTTTGTAAGTCCCATAACCGTAGCGGCGCGTAGCCTCGCACATTCAACTGCTGCTAAGGTGTCAGCAGTCTCTCCAGACTGACTGACAACGAGAAGGGTGCTGTCAATGTTCACAGATTTCCCGTGCTGTTCGACGAACTCCGACGCGATAACAGGGTGGGTCGCTAAGAGCGCCAGTTTAGAAAACATGTAGGACGCTGCGAGACAAGCGTGGTAAGAGGTCCCGCAAGCTACTAGGAAAACTTCTCCAGCCCGATCAAGGAAGGTGGTCATTAACTCTAAAAATTGATCCTGTAACCTGAGCGTGTTTCTTAGGCACGAAGGTTGCTCATGGATCTCCTTTAGCATAAAATGGGGATAACCTTGTTTTTCAGCCATTTCAGGGGACCAGTCGATAAGCTCAGGTTCCCTAGTAACCTGTGTCCAATCGAGAATCTTCCTGATTTCGTAGCCTTCATCACTTAGAACAACGATTTCTCCATCTTGAACGATAACGGACCTATTCGTCATTGGGAGAAAAGCAGGAATGTCAGATGCACAGTAAACGGCGTTATCAGCGATTCCGACAACAAGGGGACTTTCTTTTCGGGCACAAACAATCTTATCGGGTTCTTTGAGTGAAACAACAGCGATGGCGTAGGAGCCATCCAACCGCCTCACAGTCTCGCGTACTGCTTCGATGAGAGTTAAGCCTTCCCTCAATTTTTCTTCAATGAGATGGGAAATAACTTCAGTGTCGGTTTTTGATCGAAAGGTGTGTCCACGCTCTTCAAGCTCCATCTTGAGCTCCGCAAAGTTTTCGATGATCCCGTTGTGAAC
>JAOUPL010000092.1 GCA_029879825.1 Candidatus Bathyarchaeota archaeon | reverse complement strand
ATAAAGTTTCCAAACCAACCGATTTTGCCAAAACACACTGCAGTGGCGATGCCCACTCTTTCTGAATCATAAAGCAATACAAAACATCCTTCCGGCTCAAGTTCCATCATGAACTTGAAGTCTTCCTCTACAAAGTTCCAACTCATCTGATCAGTAATTTGAACTGCAAACTTCAAGTCTTCAAACGACATCTTCTTAATATGAAACATACAAATAGAGTCAACACATCTAAAGAGCATAAACTTTACTAGATAATTTCATTCTTGGAATATAAACCAAAAAGGAATCATCAATCATGGATCCACAATTGAAAGTCAAGATAGCACGCAAGGTCCCGGTTTCAACGCACAAGTTCAACCACTACTTCAAAGGTTTCGAGAAGATAGAGACCGTTAGAAAGATATTCGGCGAAAAAACCGAAGAGGTGCTCAACAATCTCAAAGTTGAGTTTGCGGGATTCAGAGGCTACATGGGCGTCAGCCACATAGATGGCCATCTTCTGGTTAGCGCCGTCTACCTGAAGGACGGCGATATAGTCGACATATATCTTGACATAATCCACGAGTTGGTTCATGTCAAACAGTTTATGGAAGGAAAAGAACTCTTCGACAACACCTTTAGGTACACCGATAGACCAAGCGAGATTGAAGCATACCGCGTTACAGTTGATGAAGCTAGAAAACTTGGGTTGAGCGATGAAAGGATCTGCGAATATCTTAAAACTGAATGGATGAGCGATGACGATTTGACACGCCTTGCCAAAACTCTAAATGTCAGATGCTCGCGCTCGTGAGACTTGATTTTGTTCACATACAACGGTATTGGTTCATAACAAAGTAGCTGATTTCGTCAAAAACTGGTGCATTAGATTTACCGCGCATTATTCACATTTGTGGTACCGGGGGCGCGCGCGTTTCAAATCTCGCCCCCGATTGGCACAGGCACAAAAGACAAGTTATGCGCGCGGAGATTTCTAATATTTGCGCTGGTGCCACACACGCGTAAGGAACGCTGTCAAGATACCTGCTGAAAGGATAACTAAACCAGCTGCGCCGAAGATGTAGAATTTCGACGCCGGAAAAATATTCGACATAAGCCTTTCAACATAGTAAAGTGTTTCTCTGTCAAGATACGAAGGCGTTCCTCCCTCTATCAAACCAAGTCCGCCCATGGTTTTGTTATACATTTCTGTCATGCCATAGCTGAACCCTAAGAGTGCCCCTCCAACTGCAACGAAAAGCACTTCAAAAACTCTTGAAAACCTAAGATCCACTCTAACACCTCCCAGTAAAAATAAGCTAAGCATCTTTATTAAACGTGCCAAATCATGGCCGCGCCTAATCAAGGTAGGAATTTGCTCGCCAGAAGCACAAAAGACATGAAGACTATTGTTTGGGTAATCAAGGTAATCCACTGTGGGTTATGTGCCGATAGTTTTTCAATGTCTTGCGCAATAGAACTCTTGTCGTCTGAGGATGTGTAGTCTTTCGAAAGAGAGTAAAGTTTCTTGTATTTTCTCAGAACAATGTAGTACGCAACTGCCATAGCAATTAGGAAAACAGTCAGTGCTGGGTAAGACCCATATGCCAATTTGAGAAGAAAGCCTGTTCCGCAAAGTAAACCTCCCATACTTAACAACAATATGCAAAACAATGAAGCCTTTACAAGACCTAACCGCACGGTCATAGTCTCAATGCCCATCGCCTTGTCTCCAAAATAGTCTCGGATCTCAGCGGGTACAATTACGCCATAAACTGTCAAAGCCTGCCCGGAGAGAAAAAGAAGAAAGAAAGGATCTAGTTCAGATGTGAAAGCATGATAAACAAACGTTATCGGCAAGATGCTGAGGACGATAAGCATCGCGACCACTGCAAGCCATGACCTGGACTTCAGTCTTAGTGGTGGTGCAGAATAGAAGTAGGCCAAGAAAACTCCGGCCATCCATACGAACAGCAAAGCAGATTTTTCTTGCATTAGAAACAATATGACAAAAAAAGCAAAGCTTAACAAAAGCTCAACAACCATAAACGATTTGACTCTGCCTCGTCCTAGACGACTCATTGCCTGAACGAGTTCTTTCTTGCGGCTGTCTCTTGAGTCCAGCTCGTAGTCAAACATGGTGTTCGCTTGGGCCCCAACAGTGGCAACAAGTGTGATTATGGTAAAGATCAGAGTCGCCTGAATAATTATTCTCCAAATGAGATCTAGGGGCGAATTGATGCCCCATGAAAGCCCAATAATAAGGGAAGCTGAATTGGCTGGCAGAAACTCTGGCCTAGAAACGGTAACAAGTAATTTCATGGTTTTGGGCATAGCTAGACTCTCTATGACGTATGTCATAAAACAACCACAAATGACACGCCTATAAACCTTTCGCGCGCGCATAGATCAGGAAGTCAGAAGTAAAGAGCAAAGTTAAAAAGACTATTTCATATTTTTAGCCAAGGAGGGGTTCTGAATTGCCAGTTCGACAACCGATAGTCTGTGTGCTCGGGCATAACTCAGCTAAGTAAACCTTGCTGGGTGCCAGTCGACACCGGAAAAACTCTTTTGTTGGATAAGATCAGGAAAAGCAGTGTCCAAGCCCGTGAAGCCGGAGGCATAACCCAACACATCGGTGCAAGTTTCTTCCCTGTCAAGACCCTTACCAAGATATGTGGTCCTCTTCTGAAAGGACTAAGAAAAAGGGTGCGAATTCCCGGACTGCTCGTCATTGATACGCCGGGTCACGAAGCCTTCGCCAACCTGAGGAAAAGAGGTGGCGCGGTGGCAGACATTGCGATTCTTTTGATCGACGTTCTAAGGGGGTTTGAGGCTCAGACGTATGAGTGTATCGACATCTTGAAAGAAAGGAAAACTCCCTTCCTCGTGGCGGCAAACAAAATCGATCGCTTACCAGGCTGGAAATCCAGCTCTGATGAAACCTTCTTAGAGTCCTATCGGGATCAAGACCCTTATGTTCGTCAAGACCTAGATGAACATTTATACACCATTATGGGAACTTTTTCTAGACTCGATTTTAGAGCAGACCGGTTTGACAAAATATCTGATTTCACCAAAAACATAGCCATCGTTCCGACGAGCGCCAAAACCGGAGAGGGCATACCCGAACTCTTGGCAGTTCTCGTCGGCCTAACTCAACAATATCTACGCCCCAGCCTCCGAATAACAAAGGGCCCAGCGAGGGGAACGGTCTTAGAGGTTAAGGAGGAACCTGGACTCGGTATCACCGTCAACGTCGTCATCTATGATGGGGTGCTTCAAAAAGGCGACATCATCGTCGTGGGCGCCAAAGAAAAACCCATCGTGACCAACGTCCGGGCTGTACTTCTTCCGAAGCCTCTAGACGAGATCAGAGATCCTCGGGATAAATTCTCCTCAGTTGACGCAGTTTCAGCTGCGGCTGGAATAAAAATTGCAGCGCCAAACCTTGAAGAAGCCTTAGCTGGTGCACCTTTATACGTGGTTCCGTCTGAAGACCGCCTTGAAGAGTATATCAAATTGGTTTCCGAAGAAGTTGAAAAGATTAGAATCGTTACTGAGGTGGAAGGTGTCGTACTAAAAACCGACGCGTTGGGGTCCCTCGAGGCCATTTCCGAGAGTTTGAAGCGAAACAACGTTCCGATAAGGTTGGCGGATGTCGGCGACGTTTCTAAGCGAGACGTCACCGAGGCTGTTGTGGTTAAGGAACATGAACCACTCCACGGAGTCGTTTTAGCCTTCAATGTAAAGGTGCTGCCCGATGCAGAAGAAGAAGCGAAAAATCGAGGAGTTCCCCTCTTTCAACACAGCATCATTTACCATCTAATTGACGATTACGTTCAATGGGTCAAAAGCGAGAAGGAAGCGCAACTTAAAGAAGAGTTTGGCAGACTAGTCAAGCCGGGTAAGATAAAGTTTCTTCCTGGCTACGTGTTTAGGAAAGCGAAACCAGCTATAGTTGGGATAGAAGTTTTGGCTGGGCACATTCAACCGAAATATGTTCTTGTCAAGGAAGATGGGCGGGATGTTGGCGAGATCAAGCAAATCCAGGATCGCGGCCAAGCAGTTTCAGAAGCTAATACTGGGATGCAGGTGGCAGTTTCATTAGATAAACCGATTGTGGGGCGTCATATCTATGAAGGGGACGTATTCTACGTTAGGGTGCCTGAAGCCCACGCCAAAATCTTCCTAACGAAGTTTCAAGATCGCTTGTCCTCTGAAGAACTTGAAGCGCTGAATGAGCTAGTGGAAATGATGAGGCGCAAATCTCCCTTCTGGGCAGCTTAGCATGGTTAAACTGTGACGGTGTAAGTGATTTTCCATCCATAGAATTTATTAAGTCTTGCGATACAATATATTCTCGCTATGGAAGATTCGCGAATCGGCTTCGTCAGCCAATTCCTTAGCGGAAGAACTATCATACGGAGTAAACGTGAGGGCCAATGAAAGGGGAGTCAAAATCGGTACAGGAAAAAAAGCCATCCGTCTTCCGAGAAGTTTATCTAATCCATGAGCCCTACGTCTACGCCGCAGTCGTCAGAGAACCAAACACCCAAAGAATAAAATATGAAGTAATAGAACCCACCCTCCTCAAAGAAGAGGAAGACCAACTAAAAGAAATCAAAGCCATACTAATCGAAGAAATCGACGTCAACCTCAAAGAAATCGGAACACGAGACAAGGCTGAGAAGTATCTCCAAAACAAGATTCGCGAAATCATCAAAGACTATCACCTGAAAATCGCTGAGGAAGCCATAGACAAACTCATGTACTACCTTATACGCGACTTCCTCGGCTACGGAAAAATTGACCCCCTCATGAAAGACCACCTAATCGAAGACATCTCAGAAGACGGAGTCAACATCCCCCTTTACGTTTGGCATCGTGAATACGAATCCCTCCCCACCAACATCATCTTCAACGACGTTG
>JAOUPL010000022.1 GCA_029879825.1 Candidatus Bathyarchaeota archaeon | reverse complement strand
AGTTATCTGATAGGAATCGACAAAAGGATAACTAAGTAGCTCTTTGCGCGCAAAAATCGTCCCATCAAACTCTGTTTACATCATTTGCTTCCTTGCTTCGACTACTAAATCTGTCAGAGCCGCGAAGGCTTTGCTCACGTCTTCCATGCCCAACACTATTATTGTGTCCGTGAAGCAGCTCATGGTCTCCTCTATGTTTATGTGTCTCCTTGAAACCGTGCTGTAAAAAGCCAGTACACATCCGGGTGTGTGGATTATTTCGTTTGGACTGCGAAGGATAATGGTTGCTAGATTTTGTTTCTTGTCTAAAACATCCTTTTCCCGAAACATGGAGCAGATTTCATCGAACAATTTTTGATCGAACACCAACGTAATTGCAGACATGCCCTCTATGACTTGGAAAAACTCTTCTGGAAAATCAACTAGGGTTTTTCTAATTTTCTCCAAATTTCTTTTAGTTTTCTCAACAGAAACCTTAGCCACATCGGTTCTGATATTTATGACACTCCCTGCAACAACTTTCGCCATCCCACCTCGCAATGGTTTGTAGCCAGCCTTCGCTCGCTTAACCGAAGTTATCAGGCTTTCAAGGTTGACGTGCCGACCTAGAATTTCTTCCACTCTTGGGTTCAACATCCTCGCTATGGCGCTGTAATTGCCGTAATCCCTCTGCAACGCGTCTTGCAGCGAGAGATCACCGTCTATTAGGTTCTGCACGATTTTGGAAACCGAATTGACCATTTTAGGTCACTCTTGCCCATTTTCTTATATTTTTGACCAAAAGCCATATAAGACTTTCCCAAAGTAACATGGCTAAAACTGGGAAGAAAAATGAAGGACACAATCTTATTAGCCTACTCTGGTGGACTGGACACATCCGTATTGATAAAATGGCTACAAGAAAAATATGACGCCAACTTGATAACAGTAACCCTAGATGTGGGCCAGCAAGACGACTTAAGGGAAATCGAAGAAAAGGCAAAAAGCCTTGGAGCTAGGAAGCATTACTCAATAGACGGCAAAGAAGAGTTCGTCACAAACCACGTTTTTCCGGCCATAAAGGCAAACGCCCTCTACGAAGGAAAATACCCAGTGAGCACCGCCTTGGCCCGTCCACTAATTGCGTCAAAAATCGTTGAAATCGCCGAGAAAGAAGGAGCAACAACGGTTGCCCATGGATGCACCGGAAAGGGTAACGATCAGGTTCGTTTCGACGTGACAATTAAAGCTCTTGCTCCGAATCTGAAAGTAATGGCTCCAGTTCGAGAGTGGGGATTGGCAAGAGACGAAGAAATGGAATTCGCAAAGGCAAATGGAATTCAAATATCTTGCCTATCCAATCCCTACAGCATAGACCAAAATCTATGGGGCAGATCAATAGAGTGCGGACCCCTAGAAAATCCAGAACAAGAACCGCCGGAAGAGGTTTTTGAATGGACGGTTCAGCCTGAAAAGGCACCCGACAAACCTGAATACCTCACCATCAAATTTGAATACGGCGTCCCATGCGCCATGAACGGAGAAAACTTACACCCCGTAGCTTTAATCCAGACACTAAACAAGATCGCTGGAAAACATGGCGTTGGACGCATCGACCACATGGAGGATCGGCTAGTAGGAATCAAATCAAGGGAAGTCTACGAATGTCCAGCTGCCACGGTTCTTCTAGAAGCCCACAAAGACCTAGAGAAAATGGTTCTAACACGCCACGAAGTCTTGTTTAAACAGCAGATCGACGTTCAATGGACGTTTCTAGTCTATACGGGCTTGTGGATGGACCCGCTGAGAGAAGATCTTGAAGCCTTCATTGACAAAACTCAGGAGCGTGTATGCGGCGAGGTCAAAGTGAAGCTGTATAAGGGAGGATTTCAAGTTGTCGGACGCTCTTCACCCATGTCCCTTTACGACATAAACCTAGCAACCTACGACATCCAAACCACCTTCAACCAGTCCTATTCTGAAGGCTTCATCGAGTTATGGGGATTACCCACAAGAGTGTCCAACATTTTGAAAACAAAAATAAAGAAAACCTAGAGAGTGGTTGAGACGTCTCGGCTTTTGCGGGGAGGAAGGCTAACTTCTGTGAATGAAGGCGTGGTGAAATTCACTTCTTCCATTGAAAGCGATAGGAGGCTGTTGAAGCCAGTAATCAAAATTAATGAAGCCCATGTGGCCATGCTGATGGAACAAAAAATTATCGATTGGTCCAATGGAGTTAGACTTCTCCAGGCTTTAAGCGAACTAGAATCCAAGATGAAGTTGAAGTCCTACCTTGAGGATGTCCACGTAGCCGTTGAAGAAGAAATCAACAAGAAAGTTGGCCAGGAAATGGGCGGAAACTTGCACATCGCAAAAAGTAGGAACGATCAGGTGTCGACGGCCATTAGAATGGAACTCCGTCAAAATCTACTCGACCTGATGAATTCAGTGATAAAACTGCAAGAAGCCTTAACCAAACTAGCTGGAAAACACCTTAAGACAGTTGTTCCGGGATACACGCATCTACATCCAGCCCAACCCATAACCTTTGCCCATTATCTTTTATCGTACATGGATATGCTGGAGAGAGACTCACAAAGGCTGGAGGAGACCTACCAACGAGTCAACCTGTGTCCCATGGGCGCAGGGGCGTTAGCAACCTCAAGTTTTCCAATAAACCGCGAAAGAGTAGCAGAATTGCTAGGTTTCAGCGAAGTCCTTGAGAATTCCATAGATGCGGTAAGTAGCCGAGACTTTATTTTAGAAACCATGGCAGATCTTACAATAATCGCCGTGGACGTTAGCCGATTGGTCGAAGATCTAATTCTTTGGAGTTCCCCTGATTTTGGGATAATCGAGCTTCCTGACAGCTTTTCATCCACCAGCAGCATAATGCCGCAAAAAAAGAATCCAGATGTTCTCGAGGTTATTCGTGCGAAGATGAGTCATATACTGGGCAACTTTTTAACGTCTGCAGCCACAATGAAGGCGCTACCATCTAGTTATAACATGGACTTCCAAGAAATCACTCCCCGGCTTTGGGAATCTCTAGAAAATGTTACCGGTTCGTTGGATATGCTTTCAAGACTCGTCACAAACTTGAAGGTATTCAAAAACATTTTCAGTAAACCCTTCCTCAGCTTCTCAACTTCAACAGAACTGGCTAATACGCTCGTTCGAAAGTACAAGGTTCCATTTAGAACAGCGCACAGAATAGTTGGTTCGTTAATTAGAAGGTTGACAGAGGAGAAATTAACTTTCTCTGACGTGACACCGGAATTATTACAAAAAGTTATCCAAGATTCTTCGGGTTTCTCGTTGAACATCAACGTAAAAGACATACACGAATCCACTGATCCCTTGAAATTCGTTGAAAGCCACAAGGCCAGAGGAGGTCCATCTCCAACAGAAGTCGAAAGAATGCTCAAAGTTCGAAAACAGTGGACGGCTCTGTCAAGGTCAAATTTGTCAAAGAAAAAACTCGAATTGAACGAAGCTGACGACCGACTGCAATCTGTAGGTCAGTCTTATTCATCTTCAGACAACGCGAGCATCGCAAAGCTTAAAACCTCGAATAGGTAGGTAGGATAGGGCTTTGGAGGCACGCCTTAATACTCTGAAACCCAGAAAAGCTGTTCTAGTTTTAGAAGATGGTTCCCACTTTTTCGGTCATGGCTTTGGATGGGTAAAGAAGGTTTCAGGCGAAATTGTCTTTTCGACTTCCATGGTTGGTTACCCCGAAGCACTGACAGATCCCTCTTATAAAGGTCAGATCTTAACGTTGACCTACCCTCTTGTTGGTAACTATGGAGTTCCGCCATACGACCTTGAACTAGGCATTCCACGATGTTTTGAATCTGAAAGCATCAAGGTAACAGGCCTCGCTATCCACGAATTATGCAAGAAGCCCTACCACTGGGCATCCACCAAAACCTTAGAAGAATGGCTCAAGAATGAAAACATTCCAGGCATATATGGAATCGACACCCGGAGGCTCACAAAGAAACTCAGAGTCAAAGGCGTCATGCTCGGAATTTTGCAGGTGTGCGAAGAGGGAGAAGAGCCTAATCTTGAAAAACTTTTGAAAGAAGCGAAGACGGTTCCAGATCCAAACCGAAGAGACTTGGTTGGAGAGGTAACAGTCAAAGAGCCTGTTCACCATGAAGTTGGAGGAAGCAAAGTAGTTGCTTTGATTGACTGCGGTGTCAAATATGGTATTCTTCGCAACCTTTTGAAACGTGGCATCAACGTCGTAAGAATGCCCTACAATTTTTCGGCAAAGGAGATATTGGAAGATAACCCGAACTGTGTGGTAATAAGCAACGGTCCTGGTGATCCGAAAAAATGCGTCAAAACAATCGAATGCGTACGAGAGCTGGTTGAAGAAGACATTCCTGTAATGGGTGTATGCTTGGGAGTTCAGATTTTGGCGTTGGCTATGGGCGGAGACACTTTTAAACTAAAGTATGGGCACAGGTCTCAAAATCAACCCGTGCTTAATCTGAAAACAGAGAGATGTTACATTACAACCCAGAATCATGGGTACGCTATAGACTCAAACTCTCTAAAAGGAACCAATTTAGACTTATTGTTCATTAACGCCAATGACAAAACAGTTGAAGGAATAAAACACAAGAGTAAACCAGCCTTGGCTCTTCAGTGGCATCCCGAAGCTGGACCTGGGCCATACGATACGGAGTTTCTGTTTGACGAATTTTTGAAAATCGGGGGATGCGTGTAAATGCCAAAATTTGAGTGGATAAGCAAGGTTTTGGTGCTTGGCAGCGGGGCTATAAAGATTGGAGAAGCCGCGGAGTTTGATTACTCTGGAAGCCAGTGTCTCAAAGCCTTAAGAGAAGAGGGCATAGAAACCGTCTTAATCAATCCCAACATAGCCACAATCCAGACTGACCCCCGTTTAGCAGGAAGAGTATACCTCTTACCCGTCACACCAGAATACGTCGAAAAAGTCATTGAAAAAGAAAAGCCTGACGTAATTCTCTTAGGATTCGGGGGACAAACCGCCCTAAATTGCGGAGTTCAGCTTGCAAAAAGAGGCATCCTCGAGAAACATAATGTTAAAGTTTTAGGTACACCAATCCAAGCGATAGAAGACACTGAAGACAGAGAATTCTTCAAGCAAGCAATGATTCGCGCAGACATTCCGGTACCTCGAAGTAAATCTGCCACCTCCGTTCAGGAAGCCATCAAGGCTGCTAAGGAAATAGGGTATCCCGTCATCGTTCGAGTGGCGTATATTCTAGGCGGTAAAGGGTCTGGTGTAGCACACAACAAGAGGGAATTAAAAGAAATAGTTAATCGTGCTTTAGCCCAGAGCATGATATCGCAAGTGCTCATCGAAGAATACGTGGGTCACTGGAAAGAAATCGAGTTCGAAGTCATGCGAGACTACGCCAACAATTGCCTAGCCGTCTGTAGCATGGAAAACATCGACCCTATGGGAGTTCACACCGGAGACTCCATAGTCGTAGCCCCCACTCAAACATTGAACAACCGTGAATACCACTTGCTTCGTTTGGCTTCCATAAAGGTCATACAAAGTCTGGGAATAGTTGGCGAGTGCAACATTCAGTGGGCTTTGGATCTAAGATCAGAGGAGCACCGTGCTATTGAAGTGAACGCGCGGATGTCGAGAAGCTCTGCGCTTGCAAGCAAGGCGACAGGTTATCCCTTAGCTTACATAGCAACTAAACTGGCGATCGGTTATCTGCTTCCCGAATTGATTAACATGGTCACAGGAGCTACGACCGCTTGCTTTGAACCAGCCCTAGACTACGTTGTAGTTAAGTTTCCAAGATGGGATCTACAGAAATTCAGGAATGTGGACAGGCATATTGGCCCGCAGATGAAGTCTGTTGGAGAAGTTATGGCTATCGGGAGATGCCTTGAGGAAACGCTACAGAAAGCGGTTCGCATGCTAGACATTGGAAAAGTAGGATTGGTTTGTAATTCCGAGGACGAAGACTATGAATCAACAGAGATGATAAAAGACGTCTTAGCCAACCCCACAGATGAAAGACTTTTCAAGATAGTCAAAGCCCTGAAAAAGAACATTCCAATCGAAGAGATTTACCAAATAAGCGGCGTTGACCCCTTCTTTCTACACAAAATTGAAAACGTCGTCAACACGGAGAAAAAACTTCGCTCTACGAATCTAGACGACGAGGACGTCCTAGAAACGATTAAAGAGGCAAAGCGTCTCGGATTTTCAGATAAACAGATTGCAATTTGCCTCAAAACAGACGAAATGACCATACGAAAACTGAGAAAGGAAGCCAACATAGTTCCCGTGGTTAAGCAAATAGACACCCTCGCCGCCGAATGGCCAGCTAAAACAAATTATCTTTATCTAACATACGGCGGAGACGAAGATGACATAGATTTCTCCTCGGGTAAGAGCAAAGTTATGGTTCTTGGAGCCGGCGTTTTCAGGATAGGGTCAAGCGTTGAATTTGACTGGTGCGGAGTTAACACGGTTTGGGCTCTCAAAAAGAACGGCATTCAAGAAGCCATAATGGTCAACTATAACCCCGAAACGGTTTCAACGGATTATGACATGTCTGATAAGCTGTATTTTGAAGAGTTGACCTTGGAGAGAATTTTAGACATATACGAAAAGGAAAATCCCTTCGGCGTCGTGACAAGCGTCGGAGGACAGATTCCAAACAACCTGGCCCTAGAACTAGCCAATTCTGGTGTAAAACTGCTCGGTACATCGGGTCAAAGCATAGACTGTGCAGAAGATCGATCAAAGTTCAGCGCCCTCTTAGACCAACTTGGAATTCCCCAACCGGAATGGAGCGGACTAACATCAACACGAGATGTCAAAGAGTTCGCTGAAAAAATTGGTTACCCCGTTCTCATTCGTCCAAGCTATGTTTTGTCAGGGTCTGCCATGAGAGTCGCCTACGCCGAAGACGAATTAGAGAACTATCTCAAACTGGCAACCAAGGTTTCACGGGAACATCCTGTCGTAATTTCAAAGTTTATAGAGAAGGCTAAGGAAGTTGAGGTTGACGGCGTGTCCGACGGCGAAGACATACTGATCGGAGCGATTATTGAACACATTGAAAACGCCGGAGTTCATAGCGGCGACGCGACTATGGGCATTCCAACCCAAACACTACCTCACAGCATACTGAAAACCATTGAAGACTACACCCACAGAATCGTGAAAGCCCTCGAAATCAAGGGACCTTACAACATTCAATATCTCGTGAAAAACGGCTTCACCTACGTAATCGAATGCAATTTGCGTTCGTCAAGATCCATGCCATACGTCAGCAAAACTCGAGGAGTCAATTTGATAGAACTCGCCACCTTGGCGATGCTGAATAAAAAGTTTAGAGACGCTGGAATCACCCAACTGCCATCTATCCGGCACGTTGGGGTTAAGGTCCCTCAGTTCAGTTTCATGCGTTTAAGCGGAGCCGACCCAGTTCTAGGAGTTGAGATGCTGAGCACAGGAGAAGTAGCCTGTTTAGGAGAAAACTTTGCTGACGCTCTCTTGAAGGCGTTGCAGTCAGCTTGTTTCGAGATTCCACCGTCTGGCGGTTCGGTTCTGATGACAGTTGGCGGCAAGGAGTTAAAGAAGAAGATTGTGCCCTTGGGAAAGGCGCTGAGAAAAATGGACTTCAAAATCTATGCAACAGAGCACACTGCCGAGGCCTTGCGTGACGCTGGAGTAAACAACATCTCTGTTCTGCATAAAGTCAGAGAGGTTGGTAAGAACCCAAACATCGTTGACTACCTTCAGGAAGGCAAAATAGATTTGGTGATTAACATACCCATGCCGAATCACTCGGGAAAATATTCAGAAGTTCTGAAAGACGAGTTCACCATCCGAAGATTAGCTATTGAATTTAACGTTCCAGTTGTGACAAACCTTGAGTTGGCTTCAGCCCTAACGAAAGTGTTAGAGAAACGCGACAGCAACAAGCTTACTGTTCGTTCCCTAAACGAATATATGGATAGTTTAGCATGGAAGTTTTGGTGAGAAACCCGCGCGGTCTCAACGCATCACATTAATATGATTGTATAAGGAAGTAAGACGACAAACCAGAATTTTCAAGAGGGAGAAAACAATATGAAACAAACACAATACGCCATTGAAGCAGACGATTTGACGAGGCGCGCGCGTTCAGTCATCTCTGAATTGTTGTGCCGTTCCAAAAGATTAGTTTTTCATATTGTTGCTCTCTGTCGAGTTCTGTTGTTTCATAAACTAGGTCCAATTTTGCGCCGTAAGATGTCAGAAGACTATCTGCTTCGTTCCACACCTTCGGAGAAAGTTCATCTGGACCCCATAGCCCCCATATTTTATCGTCTGGTCCACGGAATCCGTAACCATAATCCTCAGGAAGAACGTAAGCCGTCTTCGCGGCTTGCTTAGGTTGAGGAAAAGTGTTCACGTAATTCCAAAATTTTTTCATTGAATTAAGGTGCTCTCGAGTTAAGACTCCGAATTCGGTTTCATTTGTGGGATAGTTGAAGACAATTGTGTACTTGGCGCCATTGTTGTAAGCTAAGACCAAGTCCCTGTAAAGCTCCTCAGCATCTTCAATGAACGGCGAATTGCGGTAAGTCCAAGTTACGATCACTCCCCACTCCTTGCTCTGCACTCTGGCTGCTCCCCTACAAAGTGCAATATGCAATTGTCTGCTAAAATTCCAGCCAAACTCGGCGAAAACAACATCCCAACCAGCTTTGTAGTCAAACCAGTAAAGCGCATAGTCAGCCACAAAAGTCGTCACGTTACCAGGCTGCACGAAGCGGGCGAAAAACTGTTGTAACCCCTCATTGAAACCGCGTACGTACTTCGAAGCTGCGTCACTGTAATTCTCAGCCTCATTAACGACCCTATGTTCAGGCATGTCAAACTGTCTCCCCCCTGGCTCATCGGAAACGTATACTCCTAAAAAGCGTTCTCCCCACCTCTCCTTAGCCACTTGAAAAAAATCAGCCTTTTCAAGAAATTCAGTTAAAAACATGAAAGGAACAAAATACAAACCTTTATTGTACAAGTAATCGCAAACTGTAGTCAGCTTCGTTGCGTTTATCGTGACATTCAATGATCCTATCACGACAAGATTAACATATTCTCCGACCTCGTCAACAAACCTAACAATATCGTCAACATTATCATATCCCACTTCCACACCCACAAACACGTCAGCCACCTTTTCTTTCCGAAACGTACCAACGATGATAAGCGCTAATAGGAGCGCAACAACCAAGATTACCACAAAAACACATCGAAAGAACTCTGCTCTATCTCGGCGATGCGAGATTCTGAACCAAGAATCCACTCTCTGACTTAGGCCCGCAAGTCGAAGAATGCCCTTGAGCCTCCTCAAATTCTGACCAGCAATATTAATCCTTCACGCGTCTTTACCCATTTATGTTTTAAGTACCGCTTCCGCCTCAATCACTTACTTTTTTCGATCACAGAATCATATGGACTCAATCCGAGATTTTATGCTAACAAAATAGTTATGCCCTCAGAATGACTAAAAAATTGAAATGTGCGCGCAACTACAGAAGCATCTTCAATAAATCTGCCTTCGTCACGATGCCAACAACCTTCCCCTTCTTAGATATCAAAACAGCTGGATAAACTTGCAGAAGACCTGCGATCAGCGGCAACGGAGCGTCTTCTCCGACCTGTGGAAAAGCTTCCTCCATAATGTCTCCAACAGATAGTTTGGGTACCTGAGCCAAATCTTTGCCAGCTGAGACTTGCCCCAACATAGTTTTTTCCGAAATGCTTCCAACTGCGTGTTTTCCATCGAAGACTGGAAGTTGAGAATATCCTCGATCCGCCATCAATCGCACAGCTTTAGACACGGGATCGCTCTTTTGAACACCAACAACTTCGTCGTGAAGCACCTCTCTGACACGGACTTCCGTTTTTATCTCCAAGCGCTCTATCACGTCAAATATGGCCTTAACCTTGGTGTAGGAAGGATCAATTTTCCTCGATTCCAATTTTGCAATTAAGGACTGGCTGACACCAGCTAATTTTGCCAGTTGTTTCTGGGTTAAGCCCAAAATTCTTCTCTTCTTAGCAACTTCTTCAAGGGAAGGTAACATACCCTGAAGTTTTGCGTGTTGGTCTTATATTCCTTTTGGAATAAAAATTTCAGAAAATTATTAAAGTTAGAATTCAGTTTGCTAAGCTCCAAACACGTCTAGGAGGCGTCAGGGCTCAAGAAAAAAGAAATCTCGAAAAAGAAGAACGAGCGAACAATAGCTGAAATCAACGAAAAAATAAAGACAGGCGACGTTCAGGTTTTAACAGCCGAAGAAATGAAGAAATTAGTGGAAAGTAGCGGTGTAGAAGTTGCGTACAAAGAGGTTGACGTCGTTACAACAGGAACCTTCGGAGCCATGTGCTCTTCAGGCGCTATCATAAACCTTGGACACGCAGACCCACCGATCAAAATTCAAAGAGCTTGGATAAACGACGTCGAGGTCTGCCACCCAGGCGCGGCTGTAGACCTTTACATTGGCGCAACAATAATGTCTGAAACGAGGCCCTTCGAGTATGGCGGCGGCCACGTGATAGAAGACCTGGTCGACGGGAAGGAAGTTGAGGTTAGAGCCACCGCCTATGGAACAGACTGTTATCCCAGAACCAAGCTAAGAACAACGATTACAAAAGACGATTTGAACCAGTTCTATTTGCTAAATTTCCGTAATTGCTACCAACGTTATGTTTGCGCGACAAACAGCCGCGACGAAATCATCTACACCTACATGGGCAAGCTTCTGCCCAAGTTTAGAAACGCAACCTTCTCCGGTTCCGGAGCCTTGAACCCCTTAATGAACGATCCAGACTATGAAACCATAGGCATAGGCACTCGCATATTCTTGGGAGGAGGTCAAGGCTACGTTATAGGAGAAGGCACACAACATGACCCCGGAAATCGTTTTGGCACGCTCATGGTTCGAGGAGACTGCAAAAAGATGAGTTCAGAATTTATTCATGGAGCTGCCTTCACCAAGTACGGCACAACCCTCTACGTTGGCATAGGCATACCTATTCCCATACTGAACGAGGGGTTAGCGAAAAAGACGGCTATACTGGACGAAGAAATCGTCACCGACATAGTTGACTACGGAATCCCCCGCAGAGAACGCCCCAAACTTGGAAAGGTGAGTTATAAGGAATTGAAGTCGGGCGCAATAACCATAGATGACAAGAAAGTTAGAGTCAGTTCTCTCTCAAGTTTGAAAACAGCGAGGAAGATTGCGGAAATACTCAAGTCTTGGATCGAAAACTCTTCCTTCTACCTGTCTGCCCCTGCTGAAAGCCTTCCCACTGACACGGTATGCAAGCCCATGAAACAAACCGAGGAAATGGCCTTTGTCAACAGCGTGACCCACGCGGCTGTCACCTGCACGGAAGATGAGGAAGTGAAGGCGGTGGCTGAACGAATCATAAACCGCTCAGTTAATCATGTGGTTGTGACGGATGAGCAGGGAAAACTCAGAGGGATAGTGACCTCATGGGACATCACCAAAGCAGTCGCTAAAGGAAAAAGGAAACTCGTTGACATAATCATCAGAAAAGTGGTGACAACGAAGCCGGATGAGTCTCTGGAAGAGGCTTCGAGGAAAATGGCGCAACATCAAATATCCGCTTTACCCGTGATTGACCAAGACAGAAAGGTTCTAGGAATAATCACCTCTGAAGACATCGCTAAACTTTTGGGAAGGTGAAAAACGTGGTTAGAATTCTACTCAGATTCTCAGAGAAAATAGTTGAACAGCCCATAACGGCGGGGGTAATCCTTGAACATGGAGTTCCCATAAGCATCGTAGCTGCCCATGTCGATTCCCACGGCGGGGAAATCCTAGCAGAGGTGCCCTCCACCCATGTTGAGAAGGTGGTTGACGCCTTTCGGGAGAAGGGTGTGATTGTTACGTTTCCAAAATTAATCGAGGTAGACAGCGAAAAGTGTTTTAACTGCGGTGCCTGCGTCTCCCTCTGTCCCGTAAGCGCCATCACATTCAGAGAAGATTTTTCAGTGGTTTTCGACGAACAGAAATGTATCGGTAGTCCCTGTGGCTTATGCGTTGACGCCTGTCCAGCTAGAGCCATCAGACTTGTTGAACAGCATAGTTCTGGTCTAATACAATGAAAACAAAAAATCTGTTCAAACAAGCTTTCCAGTTAAAAGAAACAAACTGCACCATAATAGCAGACGACGAAAGCGCCATCAACACGGCAGTATTTTCGATTAAGCATCACAGAAAACAGCTTGAGAAATACATCCAAACTCATCCGAAATTTCTTTACTCCCTTCAACCAGTTCCCGCGGACAAGGGGCCTAGAATAGTTAGGTTGATGGCTGAGGCTTCTGAGAAAGCTAATGTAGGACCTATGGCTGCTGTTGCTGGAGTGTTGGCTGACCTCGCCGTCGAAGACATGGCTCTTGCTGGAAGTGAGGTAGCCGTTGTTGAAAACGGAGGAGAAGTTTCCGCTTTTTCAAATCAACCCATCGACATTGCCCTCTCAGCAGGAGATTCCCCCCTTTCAAAACAAATCGGCTTCAGATTGGAAAAATTCCCCATAGGCGTTGCCACGAGTTCAGGCCTATTTAGTCATGCACTAAGCTTTGGGGAAGCAGAGGCGGTAACAGTTTTCGCCGTAAATGCTGGAGTAGCTGACGCTGCGGCCACTGCCGTCGGAAACCTGATAAAAGGCGATGATTGCCGCGAGGCAGTTGAACGGGGAATTAAAGAGGCCTTAGGCATAGAGGGAGTTAGAGGAGCATTCATTCTGTATAAAGGGATTGTTGGGAAGGCTGGGCAAGTTCCTCAACTAATCAAGGTGAGTACATAGAAAAGCTGTAATTTTAGGCGCTTTTCCTCTTTCTGTCCTCAGCATATTTTGTTACGTAAGCAAGAATTCTGATTGCTCTTTCAGGGGTGGGGTGAACCACTATTCCGTTCTTTTCAAATTCTCCTATGGCTTCTGACTCTTCTCTGGAGGTTGGAGGAGCCGCAAGGATAACCGGCTTCTTATATTTTCTAATCCTCTCAATCAACCCCGTTACTCCTCGTGTTGACTCCCACTCCACCATCATCTCTGCAAATTCCGCGAGTTGATTTCTAATGGCTGGAGGGTATTGGTCAAAAATTTTGCTAGGAGAACCGACGCTTGAAATCGCAAGCACAGAATCGACATTCTCGTCTTTTAGGAGTGTTCCGATGCACACATAAGAATACTCCATAGTTCCGACCATGTCAACCGGATTTGAATGAGACCAGCGCGGAGGCAAACGCTGGTTCAACTTTTGCAACGTCCCTTGTGTTAGTTGAGGTATTTCTAGGCCTAGTTCCTCGCACATGTCAGCTGCCACAACTCCGAAGCCTCCTCCCCCGGTTACTATCCCCACTCTTTTTCCTCTTGGGAGAGGTTGACTAACGAGAGTCACGGCTACATCGAAGAGATCTTGAATTTCCCTAACCCGTATAACACCTGCTTGCTTAAAACAGGCACCGTAAGCATCGTCCGAACCAGCTAAGGCGCCTGTGTGCGCTTTCGCTGCTTTATGACCTGTTTTTGTTCGACCTGCTTTCAAAATCACGATGGGCTTTTTCTCTGTGATCTCCTTAGCCATCTCGGAAAAGCGGCGGCCCTCTCTTAATTCCTCCACGTATCCGACGATAATCTTTGTGTCCGGGTCCTCGGCCATATACTCTAAATAATCTTCAAAATGCAGGTCGGCCTCATTGCCGCTGCTGACAAACTTACTGATTCCGAAACCCCTTTCAAAGGCCAGTTTAAGCATAAACGTGCCCAAATTGCCGCTTTGAGTAATAACTGCTACAGATCCTTTTGGAACGTATGGCGTAATGTAAAGAGACATAAGACCGGTTGTAGAGAGATTTGAGAACGGGTTAATTATGCCGAAACAGTTTGGACCCACGAATCGTATCCCGCCTTGCCTAGCGATTCTAAGAACTTCTTCCTCTAACTTTTCTCCTCCTCCAGCTTCTCTGAAGCCAGCGCTGATAATTACGGCTGTCTTAACACCTTTCTCTACGCACTCTTTCATTACTGTGGGCACAATCTGGGCTGGAACTGCTATGACAGCTAAATCAACTGATCTAGGGACATCTTTTACACTTTTGTAGCATGTTATTCCAGAAATCCTTTCTTCATTCTTATTTACAGGATAAAGGTCTCCTTTGAATCCCTTTATTAGCAAATCGTTGAAGATGCTGAACCCCCATTTAGCAGGGTTGTTAGATGCTCCGATAACCGCCACGGATTTTGGATAAAAAAGGGGTTTAAGCTCCTCATTAATGGAATTTTTCACCTTTAACCATCCTTGCAGTTTAGAGAGACAGGCTTTCATTTAAGATTTACAGAGCAGATCTAGGTGAAAATTACTCTGAAATTTTTCACGCGTATGCTGACTGAAAGAAATATTTAATTGTCGGAGGATAGGAGTGAGGAGGTTCCTGTGTTGGAAAAACTAAGGGAATTTGAGGCAGTTTTTTATCCCAAGTCAGTAGCGATCATAGGTGCTTCGACCGAGACTACCAAATTTGGAACCGTCTTCCTAGATTCCTTGGTCCAATTTGGATTTAAGGGAAGACTTCACCCCGTCAATCCACAAGCAAAGGAAATCTTAGGCTTGAAGACCTATCCTAACGTGAAGGACATCCCTGACCCTGTTGACCTTGCCTTCATTACTGTTCCCGCCTCAGCTGTACCCAAGGTTCTAAAAGACTGCATAGCAAAGAATGTAGGAGCGGTTGTGATACTCACTGCTGGCTTCGGCGAAACGGGGAAGGAAGAAGGTCAAAAGCTGGAAAAAGAAATTGTGAAAATCTCCAAAGAAGGAGATGTAAGGATTGTTGGTCCAAACTGTTTCGGCATCTATTGCCCTGCAAGCGGTTTAACCTTGCTTCCAGGCGCTAACTTCCCCAAGGAAAGCGGGAATATAGCCTTCCTTTCCCAGAGTGGCGGATACGCTGAGAGATTCTGCCAACAAGCCAAGGGTTGGGGAATCCGTTTCAGCAAGGTGGTGAGTTATGGAAACGCGTGCGACCTTAATGAAACAGACTTCATGGAATATCTCGCTGAAGATCCAGACACCAATATTATTACATTGTACATCGAAGGAGTGAAGAATGGACAACGTTTTCTTCAAACCGTTCAAGAGATCAACAAGAGGAAGCCCGTGATCGTCTGGAAAGGCGGGCTCAGCGAAGGCGGAGTAAGAGCCGTGGCGAGTCACACAGGTGCTCTTGGCGGAAGGAAGGAGACTTGGGATGCTTTCTTTAGGCAAACAGGCGTTGTCAGTGTTAATAGCCTTGATGAACTGATAGACACGATCCTCATTTTTCAACACCTTTCCAGTTTCTGTGGTCGAAGGGTTGCTGTTATAGGGACTGGTGGCGGCACAGGAGTAGCTGCAGCAGACGCTTGCGAACGTGCTGGGCTACGGGTTCCTGCCTTTAACATGAAAACAGTGGAGCAGCTACGGACGCTTGTTCCTCCAATTGGCGCTTCAATTCAGAATCCGATTGACCTAGGGAACCCTTGGACCTCTCCTTCCACCTACAGGCAGATCATAAAGGCTGCATCCTCAGACCCTCAAATCGATGCGTTAATCATTGTCATGTGGCATTTGCCTCTGTTCTATGCTCGCCGAGAGTTGCTGTGGAATTTTTTTCAGCAGATTGTTGAGGCCCCCATAACAATTGGTATGAGGCAACGGAAGCCTGTTGTCACGGTGTTGTGTGCTACTCCCACAGAAGTTGAGATGTTGGAAGTGGAG
>JAOUPL010000091.1 GCA_029879825.1 Candidatus Bathyarchaeota archaeon | reverse complement strand
ACTTCTCTATCTTCACGAGTTCTTTACTTTCGGACGGTTCTTCATTAGACATATCTCTTACACCACTTCGAACCGTCATGCCCATTGAATAGCGCAGTTCTTAAGGGTTACGGTATAAGTACGTGCGTGTGGTGCGCACACAGCGAACATATCACATGTTTCATTATTTTCGGTTATCATCCTATAGTTCCGACCACCGCTGGCTCGATTCTTCATAAGAAAACGCGATCAACCATTCGAGATAAGTACGTAGAAATCATGTTTAGACTAATAAGCTCCTTAATTTCCTCTTCGTGAATCGACTATATCTCTCTTGAGGGAAACCAAACTGTTAGGAAGTGTTTCTCGATCATGAGCCGGACTTTCATATTTTTGAGAGTTCAGAAACGTTTCTGCCCCCTTTTGGGCTGAATCCACGTATGCCTCCTAACAACTCAACAATGTCAAAAATACGAAGCGTTTTTTCTCGCGTTACTCGTCCTTGAAATGTTATCGGGTATCGGTTCCGATCATCGTCGAAAACCTTCAACCCATGTCTTTCGAGCAGGCATCGGATCACATTCACTCATTTGCACGCGGTTTGTTGCCTTATTAGTCAGGAGTGACGTATCTGTAGGAAATGTATTTTCCTGCTGTCGCGCTGTTTCTTGTAATCTTTAGAACATCTCCTGGTTTCGCCCCGACTGCAATTGCTACAATATCTGAGGCTTTTATAACGGGCAACTGATACAGTTTCACTCGGTATTTCTTCAATAGCTCCTTCGCCTCTTCAGGTGGAAGGATTTGATGTTTTGGCACCAATTTGTGCTTGAAGATGTCGAAGGAGGGAAAGTTCTCAGGTATCAGTTCTATCCTGTATTTCCTTGAATTTCTTTTGGCGGCGAAAGTGTATCGGCAGTTAGCCACTATGATTGCCTTCTCAGCTCCAGCCGCTTTCATGGCTTTTTCCAGTTTGTTAACGTAGGCTACTCCCACTACTTTTTTGCCTGGTATACACCAAATGAGTATGTACTTTCTTTCTCTAGGAACCCTAGCTGTGAAGCTAATGATGTCTTCTTGCTCCTCACGTTTTATCAGGCTGTAGCCTCTAAGCTTCAAAAGGTTTTGTGCCTTTCTTTCCTCTATCGTTCCAGTTTTCAAAGCGAAACTTCATCCTAAGCGCGTGCTTCTGTTAAATCTTCAGGTATCCTTTCCTTCTTAGCCATTCGGCTTGATTTTTTTTGTATCGCCATATGATGTCGCCCCGCTTGTCGGATTGGAAATCCCATGGAGAGACCAACACTATGTCTCCTAGCCTTATCCACATTCTTCTCTTCATCTTTCCTCTGATTCTGCAGAGGCGCTCCTTGCCGTCTTGACAGCTCACTAGAAGTCGATCGTTGCCCAGCATTTTTTTAGCTATGCCAATGACGTCGTTGGCTACAGGCAGCACCATATCTCTAAGTTCTTCTTCGCTTTTGACCTTCTTTTTGCCCACTCTACCACCTTACCACCTCTAGCCTTCCTCTTCAATAATAGCCACATGACTTAAATACATTGGTCCCAGGTTCCATGCAGCAACATCATCTGGTGCATGTTCTCAAAATTAAGCGCACGCGGATGACGTACGCATATGCGCCAATGCATTCGCTAGATTTGTTTTATCATACAAATTTACCAATCGTCGTTTCTTGCTGTGGCTGAACGATTTAATTTCTCGTTCTCTCTCCATAGCCTCGCTACGGCTGTCGAACTCCTCCACGTACACTATCTTCTCAGGTTCATGCATCCTCGTATATCTGGCGCCTTGGCCCTTTTTATGTAGCTCAATCCGACGTTTCGGGTCCTCGGTGTATCCAGTGTAATAGCTACCGTCTTTGCAAAGAAGGATGTAAACATAGTAAGGCATCCATCATCAACTCTTAGCTACTAAACAAACCTGACGATCTCTTTTGAAGATAGTTATGTAGCGCGCGATGATAACTATTTTTTCAACTTCTTTTAATAAGTTATGTGAAAGTGGAACCGGTTCGTGTCCTTCATGAAGAAGAGTTCAAGCGTGGTCTATTGGCTTGGTGACAGTTTATACCTAAACATAACCAACAGGTGCCCCAACAATTGCTATTTCTGTTTCAAAAAATTCAAAAACGGTGTTCGAGAGTTTAACCTAAAACTGCGGAAGGAACCATCCTCAAACGAGGTAATCAAAGAACTGCAAAGGGTTATAACCAGAAAGAATTGGAGTGAGGTTGTTTTCTGCGGCTTTGGAGAACCTCTTGAAAGGCTGGACTGTGTTTTGCAGGTTACCAGGTGGATAAAAAAGTATTCTGGGAAGGTTGTTAGAGTAGACACTAACGGTCAGGGATACTTACTGAACAAGGGGAAGGACGTGGTGAAGGAATTAAAGAAAGCTGGCGTAGACAAAGTAAGCGTAAGCCTGAACGCCCACGACAAGGCAACATACAATCAGGCGTGCAAACCAAAGTTTGAAAACGCCTTTGAAAAGGTTTTGGAGTTTATTGAAAAAGCTAAGAAGGAGGATTTAGACACCGAAATAACCGCTGTAACCATCCCGGAAGTGGATATTTCAAAGATGAGCGAATTAGCGGAAAGAATGGGAGTTGGCTTTAGGGTAAGAGAGTACATACCTTGCTTTTGGTAGAACACTATCCTTTAGAAAAAAATCTCTTCTCTTTTCTGGGTGTTCTGAAGCGTAGTATTATTTACCACCGATAGATTTTGCTTCTCGGGGAATGTCTAAATGAAGCTAAGTTTCAAAATCTATTTCGTCGTTGGGATACTATTCATGGCGAGTGTTGTCGCTATATTGTATTTTTATCCTAAACCTATTGTGCATAATGAAAGCTTTGAACAGGATTTCGGTGGATGGATAGAAGCCGCTGACGTCCCCTTAGATCCAAACAATCCCGGTCATTATGTTGCTTGGAATGTTTCTCGAGTAACGTCCCTAGTCCATTCTGGCCAATACTCAGTGGAGTTGTATGTTGATGGAAGGCAGGATGATGGCACAGTTTGGATTGAGAAGAAAATATCTGTGAAAGATAACTCGCAAATCCAAGTTGAGATTTCTTTCGAGTTTTACAGTGAACAGGAGAGTTTCAATGTTATAGCAAGCGTGTGCGCGTATGCTGGAATCTCCAACCCCGAAGTTGAGGCAGACTTTACCCTTCTTGGGCAAGCCAATGAAGTTGCGGGATGGAAACATTATACCCACGAAACAACTCTGCAAACAGGCTCTAGCGAAGAAGTGTGGGCTGCTGTGGGAATTACGGTAAGATGGGAAACTGAAATGACCTACAACATAGATGATGTAAAAGTTACGATAAGCTAGAAACTTTAACCCAACTCTCAAGCTGGGACTCGTTCCAATTTAAGGCTTATCAATCTCGGGGATGAGGAAACCGACCAGACGGATTCTGCTTCCACAATTGTTGCATTGGATCACTAATTCTTCCAAAGTTTCGCCTTTAACCTTTGTCTCCAGAATGCGGTAGACATCCTCTGTTTCATCTTCAGGAGATATGATGACCCCACAATTGGGACAGGGAAAATCTCCGTCTCCTTGAATTTTGGTCAAGTCCACTTCGTATACTAGAGGTTGTTTCACCTTTCCTTCTTCCTTTTATGCGTTGATGTCTTCTGTAGCTTTATTTAATAAATAACGTTTATGAAGGCCCTATCTATCTCATATTTCCATATCTAAAACTGTGACTCTAGAATCAGTTCAGAATTGAAATTCCAACTTAAGATGGGCCCCATTGAAAGTCACAAATCGTTCCCAATCAAAAATTCCTCCAGCCCTTGTACTTTTCTTGTTATCCCCCGCAGTTGCCGAACTCCTTTCTGGCTCAGCACCGCCCCTCGAGTTTTTCAATCCGTTGGGTTTCGTTATACTTGCATCCCTTTACGGTAGCGGTGCAATCTTGGCGCGCGAACTGACGCTTCGCTGGAAGAAAGGTTATCTTTCGTTGTTTCTGCTTGGGGCAGCTTACGGCGTCATAGAAGAGGGATTGATGGTGAAGAGTTTCTTTGATCCTGATTGGCCTGATCTAGGAGTTTTAGGAGTGTTTGGCCGTTGGATGGGAATCAACTGGGTTTGGGCTGAAATGCTCATCGTCTACCACGCTGTGTTCAGCATTGTAATCCCTGTTTTGCTTGTAGAATTGGCTTATCCTTCGCAGAGAAAAGAGCATTGGGTGGGTAGCCATGGCTCAGCGGCCTTCGCCATTCTTCTGGCTGGTATTGTCTTCCTAGGATTTTTCGCTATGACTCCGTATCGCCCTCCTCTCCCACAATATTTCTCAGCGGTTACCCTGGCTATCTTCTTCATTTTTTTGGCTTGGAAAGTTCCCTCTGAAAACGGAAGACAAGGATCCACGAACTCTCGTGGACCAGCATCTTTCTTTGCGACCGGTCTTCTTGGAACTATAGGTTTCTTTATCGTTTTCTGGGTATTACCTAACCTCCTATCCCCGCCGGGGGTAATGCTTTTGGGAGGGTTTCTGGTGGTTGGCTTCGCAAGATTTTTGAAACGTCTGAAGTTGAAGGGATGCAATGACCTGCATCAATTCGCCTTGACAAGCGGAGGACTGGCGTTCTTCATTTTCCTTGCTCCTTTGCAAGAACTTGATAAAACTAGAACTGATAATCCATGGGGGATGGGGCTTGTTGGCTTAGCCTTTCTAGTTGGACTTCTCTTGCTGGGATGGCGAATCAAACAGCGAACGCGGATCACTCATATCCATCCTTCTTAAGGAACCCTACCCTTTCTTCCAGGGCTTCATTGTTGATTGAAGAAAAAGGAACATGGCAGCGGAAACGGGCGTGACTTGTTTGGATACTAATAACAGCGATGTATTGAAAACAGCTTTTTTTTCGAAAATTCGGAGAACCAGCTTAGATTATGTTAACATCTTGGCGGTCGGATAGCCTCAGTTGTCCGTCCGTTGGTCATCTGAGGTTCCCTAGCAACGGGCTTCTTCACAGGCGGACCGC
>JAOUPL010000090.1 GCA_029879825.1 Candidatus Bathyarchaeota archaeon | reverse complement strand
GATTCAAAAATTCAAACTCAAAGCCTTGCAACTACGTAACAGGATAGATACGTACAACAGTGAAGAACAGAGAACAAAAACTATCACAGGGTATTGCCAGTTGGTGTATTTTCTGCGCAGCCTTTAACTAGACATTCGTAGGATCGAAGCGCCCGCTGCCTGTGCTAGGTCATCGTTTAGATCTACGGTTCTTTTCTTCGCGCTTCCGCTTTTCATCAACAGCGGTTCTTATCCACTCTGAAGGGTTCGAAACATTTTTCAGATACTTCAGTTGATCCACTCTTAGACGCACTCCATAATGAAGCTTCTTATCGCTCATGAGATACACCGTTTGAATAAAGATTCAAAATAGGAAAAAACTTTATGAAGCCAAAATATTGATTGCCGATGAAGCTTCAAATTCTTTCATGAGAATTATCAGAGCTTGATTTCCCGTAATACTTTAACGCTTTCATAGGCTTTGGAATGTATATCCTTTAACAACTCGTTCAGTCTCACCTGCCTCCCTTCTTCAACCTCAACAAGCCTCTATCCCAGTTTCCTTAAAAGCACGCTTTTTGTGACGGGATATCTAGTTCTCTCCATCACCTTTTTCGCCGACTCCAAACCAACTGTTCCAGTAATCCTTGGAAAACTTTTGTTTTCAAGATAACGATAAAACGTCGTATTCAACTCGACTAGACAAAAATTTTCTTGATATTTTTTCATGGAAGTTGGATGGCTGCAGCATCTAACCTTGATCATCCATGTTCTCTTCGTTTATGTTACACGCTGATTATCAGTTTAAACTGAAATCATCATTAAGGCTTTACCCGAGATGCTGCAAAGGCGTTTTAAAATTTTGTCCGCCACTGAAGCCGTTTGAGTTAGGACAAAACAGTTGCTTGCTTCGAGTTAAACAAATATAAAGGAGCGTACCAAGATAGCCTTTAAAAACCTATAAAAACATCAGCAGCAAGGATTTGGGAGAAGAATAGCGATGGAAAAGGACTTTTCCAAGATGGCTCTTGAATTGATTGAATCCAGCAAGGCCCATGAAAATTACCGGAGCGAGGAATGTATAAATCTGATAGCAAGCGAGGGTCTGAAATCCCCAGCAGTGAAAGAAATATTGAGTTTGTCTCAGGACTTAGAGTCCAGATACGCCGAAGGAGAGAACGACCTGGAAGGACACGTCAAAGAGCGGCACTACCAAGGACAGAAGTACATAACGAAAATTGAAAACTGCACAGCGGATTTGATGAAAAACCTCTTTGGATGCAATTGGATCGACGTGAGACTTGTCTCAGGCACCCACGCGAATCTCGCCACTTTTAAAGGTCTTTCGTTGGCGACGAAAAGCAACAGAATGGTTGTTGCACCACTCAGCGCCGGGGCACATATCACTCATGACTATTCAGGTCTCGCCGGGATGGTCATAGGGTTAGAAACCATCAATCACGCCTATGACCTTGATGAAATGAACATTGACCCGGACAAGTCTGCAACAATAATAAAAGCAACAAGACCAGGTATAGTGACTTTTGGAGGCAGCCTTTTTCAGTTTCCACATCCGGTCAAGGAAATAGCAGAAGTCGCTAAGGAATCTGGTGCCTACGTCGTTTATGACGCCGCCCATGTTCTAGGATTGATAGCTGGTGGACAGTTTCAAGACCCACTTAAAGAAGGAGCGGATTTCATAACCGCCTCGACCCACAAAACTTTCCCAGGGCCTCAAGGCGGCGTGATCCTCGCAAACTCGGGGGACGAAAGAATGGAAAGGGCGATAAGGAAGGTTCAAAATGCGGTTTTCCCCTTAACCACATCGAATACCCATCTTGGAAGACTCCCTGCGTTGGGTTTGGTCGCTTTGGAACTGAAGTTGTATGGCGCAGAGTTGGCGAAGCAAACGGTTAAGAACGCTCAAACTGCGGGCAAGTATCTGTTTGATAACGGTTTGAAGATTTTGGGAGAAAAGAAGGGATTCACGAGATCGCATCAGATCGCTGTTGACGTCCAAGATTATGGTGGTGGCAGAAAGATTGCGGAAAGCCTTGAGGAAGCTAACATAATTCTAAACAAGAATTTGCTGCCACACGATGATCAGCACAACAGAGAGAGCCCCTCAGGCCTCAGGATAGGTTTCCAAGATGTAACTAGGAGAGGTTTCAAGGAAAGCGATATCAAATATTTATGTGATTTAATGTTGGATGTTGTGAAGGGCAAGCGAAAACCCGTTGAAGTAAGAAAGGATGTTATTACATTGAGGCAGAACTTCAAGGGAATCGAATATGGTTTTCGAAGCGTCAACGAAGCGGTAGATCACTTAAAGAAATACGCTTAGACCATCCAAACAGTTAAAGCCATCATTAGTATTCTAAAAGAAGACATTCCAGGTAAAGCAAAGTTTCCAAAACTCTTTTATCTACTAGAAGTTAGTTCAATAAATTTTTTATACCAGAAAAGCAATTGTTGTTGTCAACAAAGGAAATTTGGCCTATGAAGAAATACTCAACGACTTCAACGACCACTTCTTCAATGATGTTCTACGGCTATCGCTATTTCTTTTATAGTTAGGCCCAGTAAGCTGAAACAAAATTTCTGCATTTTAGCTTTCTGGGCTTCAGGGGGGTTTTGTATAGTTTATGAAACAATCTGGTGAAGAAAGCTGCAAACGAATTGTGGTCAAATATGGAGGGGCCAGCCTAGCAGATCATGAACGCCTCTTAAAGGCAGTTACGGCAGTGGCTAAAGAAGCTAGGAAGGGTACACAAATCGCCGTGATCGTTTCCGCCATGGGAAAAACAACCGATCAACTTCTCCACGCAGCCAAAAACGCTTCTAACGGAAATGTTGAGAAAAAAGAGCTGGATGAAATTCTGGCAATGGGCGAGAGAACTAGCATCAGAATCTTCGCTGTGGCTTTGAAATCACAAGGCGTAGAATCCCGTTACTTCGACCCCTTAGACCCAGACTGGCCTATCATAACAGACGACGTTTTCTCCGATGCGAACCCGATCTTGAACAAATGCGAAGAAAGAATCCAGCAACACGTGCTTCCCCTCGTTGAAAAAGGCGTCATACCCATAATCGCAGGCTTCGTAGGCAGAACCCACGACAAAAGAACAACTACCCTTGGAAGAGGTGGAAGCGACACAACAGCCTTCATTTTAGCGAAAGCGTTAGCGGCAGATGAACTCATCTTGGTCACCGACGCCGAAGGAATCATGTCAGCTGATCCCAAGATCATAAGTAAACCAGAAAGACTTCCAAGCATCGATGTGAACACTTTAGTAGGAATAGCGGATTCAGGCACAAAGTTCATACACAGAAAAGCTTTGCGATACAAGGATTCATCGGTGAAAGTTAGAGTAATCAGCCACATTCATGGAGACCTAAACGCAAAGGGCACCTTGATCAAAGGAGCCTTGTCAACCGAACTAGACGTAGCCCTAGCAAGCCAATCCCCTACCATGTCAATCACAGTTGTGGGTCGCGGCGTTTCTGAAAAACCTGAAGTTATACAAGAACTAACTGAAAAGGTTAAAGCTCATGCGCATCTGCTGGGGCTATCTCTGAATTATGATTCGATAATTTTGTACGCGCCAGAAAATGAAGATTCGAATCTGCTTCTCGAAAAGGTTCACGAAACAATCCTAGAACACGAAGAAACCCTAGCTATGTCCGTTAGAAAACAACTAGCCTTTCTCAAGGTTAAGGGCGTTGACCTAGAAGAAACCCCCGGCCTCATTGGAAAAATATCCGAGACTCTAAGGCTAAACGCCATAAACATTTTCGGCCTACTAACAATCACGTCCAGCATTCTACTATTCGTAGACTGGAGCAAAAAAGAAAGAGCCCTAAACTTGGTTAGAAACGCTTTGCGAGGTGATTAAAAAGTGTTGAGAGCAGCTGTTTTGGGCGCCACAGGTAACGTTGGTCAAATCTTCGTTCAGTTGCTAAACGGACATCCATGGTTCAAAGTCTCAGCTGTGGCAGCCTCCGAAAGAAGCACTGAACGAACATACTTCGAAGCAGCAAAATGGAGACAAACAACGTCGATTCCAGAAGACATCGCCGACCTAGATGTGCTAGCCATAGAACCGAAAGCCATTAAAGACGTTGACGTGGTATTCTCAGCCTTGCCTGCTGACGTAGCTGGAAAAACAGAGGAGAACTTCGCCAAAGCTGGATACGTTGTGGTGAGCAATGCTTCAGCCCATAGGATGGATCCAGATGTACCTCTACTTAACCCAGAAATAAATTGCGATCATGTCAGCCTCATCGAAGAACAACGCAGAAAAAGAAAATGGGATGGAGCTATCGTTACAAATCCAAACTGCAGCACCTCAGTTTTAACCCTCCCTCTGAAACCAATCTACGACGAGTTTGGCATCAATAAAGTTGTAGTCTCCACAATGCAAGCAATCTCAGGCGCTGGATATCCAGGCGTTCCTTCCCTGGACATCGTAGACAATGTTATCCCCTTCATCGGAAAAGAGGAAGAAAAATTGGAAACCGAAACGTTAAAGATTCTAGGGTCCCCCTCAGAACCAGCAGATTTCAAGGTCTCAGCTAGTTGCCACAGAGTTCCAACACTGGACGGCCACATGGAAGCTGTTTTCGTAGAGCTGAAACGCGAGGCAGAGCCCGAGTCTGTTATAACCGCCATGGAAAACTTTGTTGGAGAACCCCAGAAACTTTGCCTTCCAACAGCCCCAGAAAAACCTGTCGTAGTTAGGCGTGAAGAAGATAGACCGCAAACTAGACTGGACAGAATGGAAGGCAAAGGCATGAGCGTCGTAGTGGGCAGAGTTAGGAAGGACCCTGCCTTTAGAGGAGTGAAGTTTGTTGCTTTGGGCCACAACACTATAAGGGGAGCTGCCGGCTGCGGCGTTCTGAACGCAGAATACCTGAAAGCAAAAAACTACATCTAGGAGACAAGATTTTGGAAGCCGGTAAAAAAAGACGATTAAAAAGAATTTTCCGCGATGACAGCCGAACCGTCATAGTTCCCATGGATCACGGCGTCACGTTGGGTCCTGTT
>JAOUPL010000021.1 GCA_029879825.1 Candidatus Bathyarchaeota archaeon | reverse complement strand
AAAATTTTAGAAGATGTATACTCAAGCTATGGCTTAACCCGCAGATCGGAATTTGGAAGGAGAAACAAACACGATTTTGTTAGCCAAATGAAAACACTAATACAAAAAGCCTAACCAAAATAAGCGCGCACATTATTCTAGTTTCAGAAAAAAGGAGAAGCTTGACAGCGGTTTTCTGTTTTTTCACATCACTGAGGAAGGGGCTAAATGAGGAGGGTTATGTCTGCATCCGAGGCGAGGTCGAGGAAGGCTGCCGCGCCGGCGATCTCGTCTACTTCAGGGATGAGGTCTTCTTTCTTTATGCCGAACATCTGCATAGTTGGACTGCAGGCGTAGATCTTCAACAGTCCCGAAGCCTTCATTCTCTTGAGCAATTCGTAGGGTGTGGGATACTTCATTTCTCTTAGTTTCTTTTTCAGTTGTTCTTCCATGTGTTTGTAGGTGGCTGGTAATCCAGCTTTTTCTAGGCCTCCCTTTACGAGGATGTTGAGGCCCCAGAAAGTGAAGTAGAGGTGAGTTTCCATGTCCATGGCCGTTGCGGTGGAACCGAGTATGAAGGCGCAGTAGATGCGGTCTAAGGTGCCGCTGTGAACTATTATCGCCAGCTTCTTTTTTTTGGGCATAAAATTTTCACTCCTTTTCTAGGTTTTTCAAAATTTACGATGTAAGCTATGCTATAACACTGTTATAAATCTTTTGAAGCTGGATAAAGAAACGCAAAAACAGGCAGGCAACGTAAAGTATTAAAACGTCTTGCGTCTTGAATAAAGACTAAGCTGAGGTAGACACGATGGTAAAGGTTACGGTTGACTGGACCAAGTGCAACGGTGACGGTGTCTGCGTGGATGTTTGTCCTGTCGACGTCTTCGAACTTCAAGACCTTCCTGAATATCCAGACACTCAGAAATCTGTTCCTGTGAGAGCAGATGACTGCATTCTATGCATGGCTTGTGTGACTTCTTGTCCCACCGGAGCCATAACTGTGGAAGAAGAATAGAAAAACGATAACGGAAAACCAAACATCACACAGCTGTCCATTATTTGTGATGTCAGTCTCCTTCTAGCCTACCTTTTATTTCTAATCTTATGGGATGTCTATTTGTGTAGACGGGAAAGTCAAACGTTGGTTAGATTCATAAAAGTCGAAGGAAAAACCCTTAGAGGCATTTCTCAAAAGAGACCAAACCGTTTCTTAGCCCCCGTGAGAGTCGAAGCGCGCGCAGAGAACCGATGCCGACGTGTTTGCCCCTAACGACGAGACCGATTCGGAGTTTGGAAAGGCCCTTCGAGACGCTGCCGTGAAGGGAGTTGAGGTATACGCTTACTATTCTGAGTTAGTTGGAAAAAAGATTACCTTAAGGGGAAAAGTCAAGGTGGAATTGGAACCGAATTAAGACAGCTAATGTGCGCGCAATTTACATGTTTACGCCGTCAATTTTAGCGCCACAATAGGAACACGCAGAGTTTTTAATCTTGTTTTCCAGAATTTGGTAGCCGTACCGGCGAATCAGCAGTTTCCCACATTTATAGCAATAGGTGTTTTCTCCCGCTTCGCCAGGTACATTTCCTTCATAAACGTATCTTAACCCCACTTCCAAACCAATCTCCCTAGCCCTACGGAGGGTTGCGATGGGTGTTCGGGGCAGTTCAAGAAGTCTATACGTTGGATAGAACTGGCTGATGTGCCAAGGTATTTCTTCACCCACTTCTTTGATGAACTCTGCAATTTTCCGCAGTTCCTCTTCTGAGTCGTTCAGAGTTGGAATAATCAGGGTCGTTATTTCAATCCAGATTCCAAGACTCTTGTGAAGTCTTATAGAGTCCAATACGGGCTCTAAGCGGGCGCCACAGTTCTTGCGATAAAAGTCTTCGCTAAAACTCTTTAGGTCGATGTTGGCTGCGTCTAGATATGGCTTTATCTCAACAAGGGCTTCTTCAGTGATGTATCCATTCGTCACGAAGACGTTTTTGATTCCCTCTTTGCTCGCTAGTTTGGCTGTGTCGTAGGCGTATTCGAAGAAGATAGTGGGCTCAGTATACGTGTAGGCTATGCTTTCACAATTATCTCGTTTAGCCGCCATGACAATTTCATCAGGAGAAACATCTTGCCCAAGAATTGTTTTACGGTCTTTGGGCATCTGAGAAATCTCAAAATTCTGACAGTTATCACACCTGAAGTTGCATCCCACCGTGGCAATGGAATAAGCCCGCGAACCGGGAAGAAAATGAAAGAAAGGCTTTTTCTCTATGGGGTCCACAGCGCGAGCTACAACTTTCCCGTAGACCAGGCTGTAAAGCGTTCCGTTTCTGTTCTCCCTGACCGCGCATATTCCTCTCTTTGAATCGGTTATTTTGCATCTGTGGCTACACAAATTGCACTCAACCACTTTATCGCCTAACTTTTCGTAAAACATTGCTTCTTTCATTTTGGAATCTTCCCTCTGTCTAGAATGAGTATAACCTCACTTAAATGTTCAAAAAGTTTGCTTTGTGAGCACGCGCATGCCGTGATGGTGTTTCTAGGTTGGACTAAGGTTTTAGTGAAGGTCTCTACTGTGTAATCCCTTTTTTCTTTTTAGCGCGTGCCAAGGAAATGAAGATCGCCCTCAAAGGAGTCTACAAAAAGGGTCTCGAATTACATAAAAAAATGGGGTTTATGGGAGCTCAATCTCCAGTATTGGAGATAGGTCGTCCAGCACGTTCAATTTTATTTTACGGCTGGAAATGGTATAGAGCACATCTTCTATGTATAGTGAGCGTGTGACCCAGTAGGTTTCCTCGTAGATGCTCATTCCGCTTTCCAAATGCGTTATTTTTCCTTTGAACACAAAGCCGTGAAATAGCGAGACATCAAAGACATAGGCTCCTTGCCACACAGGTTCTCCATAGGCGTATGGAGGAACTTCGCCAGAGTATTTGCTTGTGTCTATCTTCGCTTCCAAGATTGGTATTACAAGAAGATTCTTTGATTTGTCGAATAGAAACGCTTTGTGGTCATATAGGATTGGGCAGTCTGAGCCTCTGTCACCTATTGTGACGTTATCTATTTGTATGGGGTTTGTGACGTTGCTTACGTCGAAGAGGGAGATCTTAATTCCTTGATACCATGCAAAGTCTCCTTCTTCCGCTTCGACTGTATGTTTGCCTACACCGATCAGATGCGTTTCGTCGTAGGGATGCAGATAGTCTGAGTATCCTGGGATGTGTAGCTCTCCTAGAACTGATGGGTTGGTTGGCTCGCTTAAGTCTATCACAAACAATGGGTCAGTTTTCTTGAAAGTCACAAAATAGGCTCTGTTTCCCATGAATCTTGCAGAATGGAAATTTTCACCAGCCGCAAGTCCTTCTAGCTTTCCAACTACGCTTAGGTTCATGTTTAGCACGTAGAGATTAGTTTGGGTGATCCAGTTTTGTGTCCATGTTGTTGTTTCGATTCTGAAGTAGTCATTGTACTCGTCCATTGAAAATTGGTTTCGCTCATGTCCGGGCACCGTACCTCTGGCTTCACATGTCATGTTGCTACCTTGTAAGCGTATTCGGTATATAGTAGTGTTACCATTCCCGTCCCAGCCTCGATACGTCACATATATGTTGCTGAGTGAGACATACATGTTGCATGTGCCGCCGAGCATGATTGGCAAATAGACTGGTGACTCTGTTGTGTTTTGCACGTTCACAGCGACAAATGTCGTATACTGATAGTAGTCGTCTGTCGCGTTGAAGTACCGGATTTCAGTAGGAGCTATATGTATGACTTTTCCGTCAGAGTTGATTTCTGGAAGTTGAAGCATATCATCAGTCAAGTAAGCTGCTTTGCTGACGACGAAGTAGACGTATTTGCCGATCATTCTTGAGTTGAAATAGCTGCCTGAAATAGTGAGGTCACGCAAGAGCATTGGATTGTCGGGATCACTGACATTATATACCTTCATGAATGTTTTAATGTCAGCAACATAATATCTGTCGTAGATCGTTGGGAAATTATATTCAGAGCCGAGGACTGCTAATTTGTTGCCGTTGACAAAGATTCCGATTGGGTGTAGGTTGTCAAAGGTTATTTTTGAAACCACCTTAGCCTGTGTGGGGGGATAGGCCTTCAAAATATAAACCACGTTGCCAGAAAGTGAGTACATGTAGCCATTATCGTCAACTTTCACAATGTCTGCTTCGTCTACACCTGCAACTTGGATGTTTGTTGTTGAATGTGAAGGAGCAGAGGGAACAGCACTGCCCTCTGGCGCACTGGGAACCGGAACTGTGCCCTGGGTGCTGAAGTACCTTGCATCTTCAGCTCCGTAAATCCAGAAAGGCCCTTGGCTTTCAGAGTTTGTTTTTAAGAAGTTCTTCAGCTCCTCGTCGGACTGAAAAGATGAAAGAAGCGGAAATTGTGGCGCCGAGACTGGAGGAGCTCCCGGAGTGTACTCAAGTTGGATGATGTTCAAGTTTAATATTACCGCAGCTAAAACTGAGGCGAGCAGAATGGCAGCAAGTCCATAGATGAGTGTTTGTTTTCTGATCTTGCTTTCCATAGACTAATCACCTACGTGTTTGTTAGGCTTCCAGGGTATTTTATGCTAAGCGTTAGAACACGTCGTTCCAAAAGTTAGAACGGTCGCAAAGACCATACTCGAGCCGTTTCATACCAGAATATGACGCAGACAATGGCTCCGAAAGTCATTATAAACAAGTTTTCTCTGGTAGCCCCTTGAGCGAGGAATAGGAGGTAAAGGGCATAGAAAACGGTGGAAAAGACAGCGTAGAAGAAGTAGCGTGGAAACAATAGTCTTCCCAGCTTGACGAAGTGTCGGAGCACGCCGATTTTAACTTCACTAGCAAGCGAGTATTGGCCGCCTGCTTCATGTTTCTGAACTAAACCCAGTTGCCGAAGCTGTTCGAGGTGGTGGTGCGCCACGCTTGGACTACTGAAATGTAATGCCTTTTGAACTTCTCTAACGCTGACAGGGTGGCCACTTTTCAAGAGAAGCCAGTAAACGTGCCAGGCTTTACCCCGAAGAGCATACTCGAACTCAGTCTCGTTTTGAGCGTTCAAGCTGCACCGCATCTTCAACTGCTAGTTGTAGGCTTTGCGACTTATAATCCCAAGCATTAGAACGATATCAACTTTCTCCATGCGCGCAATCTTTTTCTATCTAATGGAAGATAAAGGTTTTAGTTGGGATTAGGTTTTTATGGGTGATTTAGTTGAGGTTTGGTATCGCATTCTCCAACAGGCAGAGAGGTTTAGTTGAAAGACTAGGTCTCTTAAGCGATGTCGTTATTAAGGCCGAGGAGCTGGGCTACGATTCGTTTTTTACGACGGACCATTACATGCTTCCGTGGGGCAATGAAACCCTTGAAACATGGGTTTATCTATCCTATCTCGCAGGTAAAGTTTCTAATATTAGGCTTGGAACGTGCGTTACACCTATACCCTTCAGACCTCCAAGCTTACTCGCAAAAACAATCTCGACCTTGGACTTAGTTTCAAATGGTAGGGTTATTGTCGGAGTTGGTTTAGGCTGGTATCAGGATGAGTTTGAGGCTTATAGTAGTTGGGATCCTAATCCTGTGAGGTTTGAGAAAACTAGGGAGGCTTTGGAGCTCATGGTCAAGCTTTGGAGCGAGGATGAGGTAGACTTTGATGGTAAATATTATAGGGTTAAGGGCGCAGTTCTCGAACCGAAGCCAGTTCAAAAACCGTATCCTTCGTTATGGTTTGGTGGCGCGGGTAAAAAAATGCTTAAACTCACGGCCGAGAGGGGGAATGGGTGGGTAACCATGGGTCCAAGATGGTCTCCTGTCTGCACAACAGTAGAGGAATATAGGAGATGTGTAGAAAAGATCAAAAGGCATAGGAAAAGTTTGGGCAAAAATGGCGATTTCACGTTCGGATGTTTGATTGCTCCCCCTGAAAGTTTTGAAGAATTTGTTAAAGAGATTGAGGATTACAAGGAGGCTGGTATGGACTACTTAGTGCTAGGCATAGCAAGAATTAGCGATAGTCCAAAACTCATTGAAAAGTTTAAGAAAGAGATTATTTCATCCTTCAGCTGAAATCTTAAAATCACTATTTTTCATCGATTGATCGCTTGAATCAGCTTGGGATCTACAGGAGACCCAACGCACGCGCTGCTGCTAGAATTATCGCTCTTATTACCAGCGACACACCGATAAGCATTATTATTCCAGACCAGAAAACAAACCACTTTACTGTTTCGATAAGGAGTATGCGAGTTAGAAAGCCCGTTCCCAACCAGAAAACAAGGTTTGACACAGTTTCTGCTTTTTTACCCCATGTTGAACGGGCAACAATTCTCAGCGCTAAAACGACGATTTGGAAAAGACCTAAGGCGTAGCCGAATTGCTCTACAGCTGAATAAACCACCGAGTGACGACCAGGAAATGCAGGCGCCGGAAGTAACCACCCAGGTTGGTTAGGGACACGCACGAGATCGAAGTCGCGGAAGAAATCTAAAATCTCGTTAAAAAGATTAGGCGTAGTCACAAAGATTGCACCAACCAAAACGAAGAAAAAACCCGCAGAAATAGCGCTGAAAAGACTTTCTCCGTATCTGGGGCTTTGGTTCAACTTGTCCACCTCGACCATAGCATTCTGTGATATGAGCATATAATATTTCTCCACTAACAGCTAAGGTGCACATTTTAAATACGAATCTTTCAAATAGTAAGGATCAAATGGATGGGTGTGAATTTCATGCCATATTGTCAAAAGTGCGGCTCTGAAGTCCGTGAGGAAATGGCCTTTTGTCCAAAGTGTGGTTCCGCCATAAAAGTTGAAAAGCCTCCTGTTGAAGCACCGCCTGCTCCGGCACCCTCAAGGGCAGAAAAAGCTGAGAAGCGAGAAAAAGAAGAGAAGACGGAGAAGGCGGAGAAAACAGAGAAACACGAGAAGCGAGAGTTTGGGGTCATAGGCCCGTTAGCTGGCGGCTCAATCCTGATATTCGCAGGCTTTTTGTTCTATCTTGCCGTAACTGGCTATCTTGAGCGGCAAATTATTGGGCCACTCTTGTTAATCGTAGTTGGGATAATAATCCTGGTTGGAGTCGTCTATGGCATGATGACGGCGGCGAAGAGACATCCCAAGACTTAGCGCGCGCCGCCACAGCTGCCGCAGCTGCTGTAGCCACTCTTCCGGTCGCTGCCATTTAGCTAACCTCTAGAATATCCGGTCCTCGGCACCATCAATTCGTTGCGGGGTTAACTTCTGTCAGGAACTACCTAGGCTTGAACGTTATGACTAAAAAACCGTCGGTCAACTTCCTTGTGGACATTTCAAGCTTCATACCTATCTTTACGTCTTCCAGCTTTGCATCTTCGAGCCATCCCATCACGCGGACTCCATCCTTAGTTCTTGCTATGGCAATGATGTAGGGCTCATATTGATTGAATCCAGCAGGCCTTTGAAGCGCATGCGTATATGTTTCGAGAATCGCTTCCTTGCTCAACTTCACCCATTCAACATCTGATGATAAACAGTGGGCACAGTCGCCTTGAGGTGGATAATAGAGCCTGCTGCATTTTCTACACTTTGTGGCGTACACCTCACCCTCCTCTAACTTCTCCCAGAATCGACGGGTTTTAAGTATAGGCACCTTGTGGGTAAAAGTTATGGATCTTGAGGTTATTGAAGGATTCTCTTCAGCCATGTCTCTCATCTCCTAAGTATCGTCACATAAGCATAGTGGCCTGTTCCACCCACGTTGTGGGCTAGGGCCACGTAATTTTTGAGGGGCACCTGCCTCTTTCCAGCTTCTCCTCTCAGCTGCTTTGTCAACTCGCAAACCATTGAGCAGCCTGTAGCTCCCAGAGGATGTCCCTTTGATTTTAAGCCTCCATCCACGTTGACCGGAATCTTGCCCCCAATCTCAGTCTGTCCCTCATCTAGAAGCTTGCCGCCTTCACCCTTTCCACAGAAGCCCAAATCCTCGTAAGCCAATATCTCGGCAATTGTGAAGCAGTCATGAACCGTTGCGACATCGACCTTTTGAGGAGTTATCTTAGCCCGTTTATAGGCCATTTTGGACGCTCTGACGGTGGCTCCGAGTCCAACATAATCGGCCCGTCTGCACACATTTGAGGTGTCTGATGAGAAGCCTATGGCGTCTACCCACACAGGAGTTTCCACTTTAAACTCCTTCAATTTATCCTCGGATGCAAGTATAACAGCGGCCGCGCCGTCACTGATGGGACAACAATCGTAGAGTTTCAGAGGCCACGTTATTACCCTTGACTTCAACGCCTGTTCCACAGTTATCTCGCGCTGGAAATGCGCGTAAGGGTTCATCGCTCCATATTTATGGGCCTTTACCGCGACCTTGGCCATTTGTTCTTCGGTTGTGCCGTATTTCGCCATGTGTGCGGTGGCGTGAAGTGCATAGTATGCGGGAAAAGATGTTCCGAAGAGATGGAATTCCCATAAGTAGTTGCCTCCCCGCCCACCCACAGCCATGGAAGTCGCTGTGTCAACTTCACACATTTTCTCAATGCCTATTACTATCGCTACATCCACTTGCCCAGAAACTATGCTGGCACTTGCTGTGTAAACCGCAGCGCTGCCTGTGGCGCAGGCGGCTTCAACTCGTATTGGGCCTTTTCCCTCAAGCCCAACATACTCGTTTATCGGTACGGCTGGCATCAATTCATAGGTTCTCGTCCCCGCTGTGCCAACAACACTCAAATCTATGTCCTTCTGCTCTATTTCAGCGTCTTTGAGAGCATCCTTCACCGCTTCAAAAGCAAGCTCCTGTATTGTGACATCTGAGCGCACACCGAATCTAGAATGTCCAACACCCATTACAGCCACCTTCTTTACCATCACTTTCTCCTCCTTTTCTGTTCCTCTGATATGTCAGTTATTAAAGTTATTGACGTTAGCCGTGAGAAAGGTTTTTAGAAACCTTGTTAGACTTGTAGTTTGGCGGATGTGCGGCCGTAGTCTAGTCTGGTTAGGACATCAGCCTGCCACGTTGACAACCCGGGTTCAAATCCCGGCGGCCGCACCATGAGGATGCGTTGGTTGTGCCGTTGTAATACCGTTTAGTATTTTGACGTCCGAGAAACATCATTTTCCTCAATACCCTAATTTGTGGTTAAATCTAATAAGGCTCCTAGAAACCCAATCTTGAGGAGATTATGGTGAAAAAAGTGAATGTTGGCATGTTAGGTTACGGTTTTGTTCAGTCATTTTTTCATATGCCTTGTTATAAAGAGATTCCTCAGGCGAACGTCGTAGCCGTAGGGGGACGAAGTAAAGAAGCCCTTGTTGAATTCGCCCATAGATGGAGAATAAAAAAGACGTACTTTGGCGACGATTTTATTGAAAAGCTATGTGCAGATTCCAGGGTGGATGTAGTGGATATAGGACTACCTAATTTTCTTCATGAAAGGGCGGCGAAAGTAGCGTCTGAGAACGGAAAGCACGTCATATGCGAGAAACCATTAGCGCGTAGCGTAGGTGAGGCTAAGGCTATGCTAAATGCCGTTGAAAAGGCGAAGGTGATCAATTGTTACGCTGAAAATCAAATATTTATTCCTCATATCGTCAAAGCGAAGGAATTGATCGAAAACGATGTCATTGGCAATCTTTTTTGGGTCAGAAGCCGAGAGGCTCATTTTGGACCGCACTCTGCTTGGTTTTTGGATCCCGAGCTTGCTGGTGGGGGCGTCTTAATTGACATGGGTTGCCACTCAATTGAAGTGGCGCGATATCTCTCTGGCGGAAAGCCCATTCAAGCTTATGGCTGGGGTGCTACAGTAGTTCACAAAACGAAAGCTGAAGATAACAGTCTTGCTCTCGTTAAGTATGAAGATGACAAACTCAGTCAGTCGGAAAACAGTTGGGCAGCTCACGGTGGCTTAGACCTAAGATTTGAGATATACGGATCTGACGGCTCGATTTTCATAGACCCTACCAGGGAGACCGGCGTCAAAGTTTTCACGATTGCGCCAGAGCAGAAAGTGGGATACATTGTTGAGAAAGCAGAAGCCAAAAGGGGTTGGTTGTATCCCGTGTGGAGAGAACATGAAGTCTATGGATATTTGTTTGAGCTCCAGCACTTTGTAACGTGTCTTCTGAACGGTGAAATGCCGAAAGAAACCTTCATAGACGGATACATCGTTAACTGTATAATCGATGCTTGCTATAGGTCAATGAAATGTGGAGAATGGAAACATATCCATTTGACATGAGGGTCCCATGTTTTGCATGGAAAACTAATTTTGGAGAATGATTCATATTATTGCTTTAGCTGTCTTCTTATCAAATATGTGCATTTTGCTAGGGT
This sequence comes from Candidatus Bathyarchaeota archaeon, assembly GCA_029879825.1. Taxonomy (GTDB): domain Archaea; phylum Thermoproteota; class Bathyarchaeia; order Bathyarchaeales; family Bathyarchaeaceae; genus JAOUPL01. Next base: position 5,736 of record JAOUPL010000021.1, on the reverse strand, counting down.
CCATTTCAATGTCTACTTCTTGCCCAACCCTTGCCGTTGTGTGTTTAACTCTTGCCACCAGTGAACAACGCCCTTTCCTTAAGTGTAAGAGCAAATAAGGTCCCACAGGCTCAATGATGTCTACTGTCATTCTTAACGCATTTTTCTGCGTGGACCCTTTGACGGATTTCCTTTCATACAGGTCTTCTGGCCTAATGCCCATTATGAGGTCTTCGCCAACGTAGCTTTCCAGTTTGGGGGCGACTTGGGTAGGCACAGGTGTTTTGAACTCCCTGGCATCTAACCATAGTCTCGCTCCTTCCTTAATCAAAGTGCAGTCTGTGAAATTCATCTCTGGTGATCCGATGAAACCTGCAACGAAAAGGTTGGCAGGATGGTTGTACAACTCTTCAGGGGTGCCTATCTGTTCAGTTACTCCGTCTCTCTGAACCATAATCCTGTCCGCCATGGTCATGGCTTCTACCTGATCGTGAGTCACATAAACTGTAGTCACGCCCAACTCCCGCTGCAATTTTTTCAAATCAGTTCTCGTTTTAACCCTTAGCTTGGCGTCAAGATTTGCAAGGGGTTCATCCAATAAGAAGACCTTGGGCTTTCTAACGATCGCCCTTCCCAATGCTACTCTCTGCCTTTGACCGCCGCTGAGCTGCCTTGGCTTCCTATCTAGAAGTTGGGATAAGCCAAGGAGGTTGGCTGTCGCCGTGACCCTCTTCACGATCTCACTCTTGTCCTCTCCCCTAACTTCCAGCGGAAAAGCGATGTTATTAAACACCGTCATGTGTGGATAAATGGCATAATCTTGAAACATCATCGCCACCTCCCTCTTCTGCGGCGTCACGTATACGTCGCGTTCTGAGGAGGTGACTAATTCATTTCCCAGCCACACCTCTCCCTTGTCTGGTTTGAGCAATCCTGCGATGCATAGAAGAGTTGTAGTCTTGCCGCATCCCGAGGGACCCAGAAAGATGAAGAATTCTCCATCCTTTATCTCAAGGTTTAAATCTTTGATGGCCGCGGTTGTCCCATACGTTTTCGTCAAATTTATTATAGCCACACTTACCATTTCACACCACTTTTTATCCCTTAACAGCTCCGGCCATGTATCCCCTCATTAGATATTTTCCCAGTACGAAAAAAATAACCAACACGGGTAATGCGTACCACAAGGTTCCTGCCATTTGGACATTCCACTGGAATTCGGTAGTTCCCCTCAAATTTGCCAGAGCCACGGAAGCCGGCTGAGCCTCAGATCCCCTAGCCAATGCCACACCGAAGAGAAAATCGTTCCAGATGCTGGTGAACTGAAAAACTGCCGCGACCACGAATGGGAGTAGGGAAAGTGGCAATACTATACGTCGGTATATCGTCCATGTCCCCGCCCCATCCGTTTTCGCCGCCATTATTAGGCTATTGGGAATAACTCCGTAAAAATTTCTGAAAAGGAGGGTAGTTATGGGGATACCGTATGCAGTATGTGTTAAGATTAGTCCTTCTATATGGTTGAACAATCCTAACTTGGACATGGTCAGAACTAAGGGAACAAGTACCGCCTGGTAGGGGATGAATATCCCGATGCTAAAGAACAGAAACACCGTATCAGACCCCCTGAACCTGATCTTGGTCAATATATAGCCATTGATGGAACCAAGAAGACACGATAGGATCATAGCACTTATCGTGAAAGTGAAACTATTCAGTAGGGGTCTCTGCATAATGTTTAACGCCGTTATCAATGGCTCCGCAGTCGGGGAAAGCGGCAGTTCCACGGGCGTCGTATAAATCACGTCGTGCACGGGTTTAAAGGAAGTTGTGATGCAGGTCCATAGAGGAAGCAGAAACAGGAATGCGAAGAAAACGAGCAAAATGTAAAGGGTCACTCGTCTGGGTTTGGGAAATCTCATTCCTTTTCCCTCCTGAAAGACAGGTATAGATACGGCACGACTATCACCAGCGCGAGCAAGAACAATATGGTGGCAATTGCGGCTCCGTAGGAGAAGCGGTTCATGCTGAAGGTCTCTCTGAACATCATTAGGGGCAGAATATATGTGTAGTCTGAGTAGTCTGTTAATACAAAAATGAAATCAAACGCTTTAAGCGCAAATACCATGAGGACAACAAATGCGCTCAGGGCCGGAGCTTTTAGTTGCGGAATCACAACAAGTCTATACAGATCAAAACCGGACGCCCCATCAACTTCTGCCGCCATCATCTGAGACTCGGGAATGGATCTTATCCCAGCCAAAAAAATCAACATAGTGTATCCGGAGAATTGCCATATAATGGCTAAAACGACGCAGTATAACCCCACGTTGGGGTCTGTGATCCACCCGGATTTTAGGAAGCCGAGCCCAGTTTTCATTAATAAGGTGTTTATGACCCCAATGGAAGGGTTATACATCCATGCCCACAAAACTGCGGTAACCACAAACGAGAGCGCAAATGGGAGTAGGTAGATGCCCCTGAAAACACCCTCTCCCCTTACCTTCAAATCAAGCAGTATGGCCAAAAAGAGACCCAAAAAAAGGCTTCCGGGCACAAAAAGCAGTATCAAAACCAGATTATTTTTTAGAGCAGTAAAAAATGTCGGGTCTTGGAATAAGCGTGTGTATTGGTCAAACCCCACAATATTGTAGCTTGGAGTAAGGCCTTTCCAGTCTGAAAGAGATACTACCACGTTCCACCCGATGGTGACATAGACAAAGTAGCCCACAAGCACCAAGGATGGCAGAAAAAGGATTAAGGTGACTATCCTGTCCTTCGTGAGCATTGTTCGAGAGGGTAACCTCATTTTCCGACCCGGCAGTTGATTTCCTGCCACTAACCAGGACTCTATTTAAAGATAAAGGAATTCGAGAAGATAAAGCCTTTCGTTGGAGTCTCCTCCTGAGCCCGAACGCAGACAACTTAGATTTGTGTTCCTAGACCAATTCTTCGCCTGAATACTGCTCATACGACACTGAAAGGATGTTAAAAGCTTGCATGTTTGGGAGATTGATTCTCTCTTACCCAGTCCAGTAAAAAAAAGGGGAGGTGCGCACGAATTTCGTGTTTAATCTAGCGACCAATCTGTGGTATAGTCGGCACTCGCAGCGGTCGTTGCGGCGGTGAGAGCAGTTGCTGCTGCGCTTACGTCCTTGTCCGTCACGAAGGCGGACATTATGTCGTCGAGCTCTGCGGTGAAGGTCTCAGGCGCACCACTTCCGTGAGCGACGCTTGGGTACATGTATGTCGCATTCCTAAAGTCGTTTATGGCTGCCTTTTGATATGGGCCGTATTTAGTTATATCTGCGTCGGTGCGCGCGGGTATGGAGCCCTTTTTCGGGTTGAATGCGTCCTGGCCCTCCTTAGAACCTACGACCCTTATCCAGTTCAGGGAGTTCGCGGGGTGGGCGACGCCCGCGGGGTGCTGGAAGCAATCTATGCAAAGGCCGTACATGCCTGCGGTTCCCGGGGTTGGAAACGTTCCATAGTCCGTACCGTATACCTTTCCAACCGCTGGAACAATAAATTCTCCGTTAGCCCAGTCTCCCATGACGTTAAACGCGGCTTCTCCTGTGATTACCCTTGCGGTCGCCTGATCCCAAGTCAGGGCGGCGTGATCTGGATTGACGTAGCCTAAATACGTTTTGAACGTATTCAATGCGTGCACGAGCGTGGTGTCGGTTGCCGATGTGACTTTTCCATTTACCCATTTCTCGTAGAAGGCGATTCCTTCGCCCGCTATGATTTGCTCGAGAACGTGCGTGTCCGCCCACTTGCCTATATCTCCTAGAGCTATTGGGTGAGTGTGTCCTTCGGCCACCAGCTTATCGCATGCTGTGAAGAAAGCGTCCCAAGTGGTCAGGGTGGCAGGATCTATGGCATGGTCTTGGAGGACGTCTTTGTTGTACCACACCACGTTAACCCTATGGATGTTCACCGGAACGGAATAGTACTCCCCATCGAACTTCACCATGGCCTCCACTACATCGGGGATGACGTCTTTCCATCCCTCCGCGACCCAGAGGTCGGTTATCGGTTCCAAGTACTCTGCTTCAAAATATGGTTTACCCTCGTATCCGGCGTGCATCTGGAAGGCATCCGGAGCCTCTCCAGCGAGCACCAGAGACTTCATAAGTGCCTTCATTACATAGCCTGCTCCACCGGCCACCGGGGTTTGCTTTACGAACACACCGGGATACTTATCTTCGAAAACAGAGACAAGGGCATCTATCGCTGCTTTTTCTCCCCCCGAGGTCCACCAATGATAGATTTCAACTACATCTTCTGGTGGAGGTCTCGTAACATACCATACCGCCGGGCCTACGATTAGCGCAGTGATGATGACAGCGGCTGCAACGGCATAAACCATCTTAACCAAAGCATCTTTCCCTCCGCATGAAATATCTTTACTTTCCAATGTATATTAAAGCATTTCGATAAAATTCAACTGCGCAAAGTTGAATTATTAATGCGTAAACTCATTCCCTCGACCGTTTCATCTGTAGACAGACGAGCAACATAGACCAATAGACTCAAAAAATTGTTTTTCAATAGTGCGATTTTTTTGCCAAGGTAACGGAGTACCTAACACACGTGCGCAAGCGCATTTACGGTGCCATATCTTGAGAAAATTTTTGCGCGCGCGCGCGCATATCTGAGAAGCTCAGTCAGAATTCTGAAGTTCAATTTTAAAAGACAGAAGTTTCATAACAATTATTTGTAACTAGTGGTCTCTGTTGGTTGGAGTTGGACTCGCGGCCGTGGTCTAGTCTGGTTATGACACAGGCCTTCCAAGCCTGCAATCCCGGGTTCGAATCCCGGCGGCCGCACCAAATTAATTATTGTCTAAGCCTTTTCTTGGGTAGCGAAATAGCTCGTTCGTATTCGTAGATCACTCTTGAAGTTAAGGTCCATGTTTCTAGCATCTCCGGGTCTATGCAGACAATTTCATCTGCTAATCTGATGGTTGTTTCTGAGAAGTGGCCGTGGGGAAAACCGCCAATGATTACTGCTGGTCTCTGTTTTTCTGAAAGCCTTGAAATGGCTTCTTCAAGCGTTTTAGGTGAACCCTTTCTGCTGAAAGCCATAACGTAGTCGCTTTTGGTTTCTTCAAGCAGTTGTGGTAACGTTTTGTGCTCTAGCTTGAGCAGTGTGTGTCCCACAGATGGGACTCTTCCTAACTCAAACAGTTGCTCCAGAAGGCCGACGAATCGATCGTAGTTTCTAGGCAAACGGGCTTCAGAATTCACCGTGATAACGTAGTCGTTTTTGGTGTGCACGTAAATTTGGAGGAGTTTTTCTTTGTTGAGGGGTGAGCCTAAGGCTTCGAGTAAGGCGAAATGAACTATGTCTGGGCGTCCTCTCTTCTCGCTTTCCCTAAGCTTTTTCATGGCAGAATGATGATATGAGCGGTCGAGAAGAATGAGCCCCGGAGGTTTTCCACGCCTTTTTGAATGGCGCCCGATGGCAGGATGACTCCACAAGCCTTTGGGAATCGTTTCAAGAGCAGATTCAGCCATTATAAGAGTCAGCAAACTTAACCCTTACTATTGAGAAGTTCTGTTTCGATAAAAAACTTAATGCAAACCATACGAGATAGTATATTTGAAATGAACGCCACGAAGCATATAGCCTTACAACGTGTTCACACCCTCTTCCGTCTAGCCAGAGAAGTCATTCATGAAGACCCCGAACTGGCGCAACGCTACGTGAAGATTGCGAGGAAAATAGCCATGGGAACCAAACTGCGGCTCC
>JAOUPL010000020.1 GCA_029879825.1 Candidatus Bathyarchaeota archaeon | reverse complement strand
TAAAGATTCTGAAAAAATGTCGCTAGATACTGTTCAAAGCGTCCACACTTCTTGAGGTAGAGGCCGTAGTTAACGAGGGCAACCATGGCTCGAGCCGCGTCTTCTGGCGAGAAATAGGCGGGAATCCCTAGCTTGTCAAATCTTGAACGAATGTGCAGCGCCATTTCGGTTTCGCCTATGTCACAGACCACAACGGGTTTGGTGTAGTTTTTCGCCAAGTTTGCCACCAAGTCGACGAAATCTTCTTGTAAGGCTGGAAGATGATGCATCCCTAACACGATGATGCCGTTGATTTCAGAATCCTCGAGAAGTATTTTGGTGCCGTACTCAAACATCTCAGAAGTTGCTGAGCCTGTGAGGTCAACTGGGTTTAGGTTGGTTGCGAAGGGCGGAATTTTTCCTTCCTTTTTTAGTTCCTTAAACTTCTGGATCGTTTCTCCCGAAAGCTTTTGTACGTTCAGTCCTCTCGCCACGCACTCGTCAACTGCCATTATCCCTGGTCCGCCAGCGTCTGTGATTACTGCAACGTTTTTTCCAGTTGCTGGAGGTTGAAAAGTTAAGGCTTTGCCCATGTCAAAGAATTCTTCCATGTCTCTTGCCCTCATGATGCCGACCTGCATGAAAACGCTATCGTAGATTTTGTCAGAGCCTGCTATGGCTCCTGTGTGAGACGCAGCGGCTCTAGCCCCAGCTTCGGTTTTGCCTGACTTTAGAGCGACGATGGGCTTCTTTTGGGTGACCTCCTTGGCAACTTCCATAAACTCCCTTCCCGCGTCTATGCTCTCAGCGTAGAAGAGAATTACCCGCGTTCTTTCGTCGTGCAAAAGGTAGCTCAGCATCTCCGACTCGGCGACGTCACACTTGTTCCCAAAACTCACAAACTTGCTTATACCCAGCTGTTTACCAGTCAAATAGTCCAGAGCTGCGGCACCGAAGGCACCACTCTGGGTAACGATGGCTATGTGACCCGACATGGGACGGGGTGTTCCAACTACTTCGTCTCCTGTTGTGAGAATCTTCGTTTCGGGCAGGAAAAGCATGTCTACGCCGGTTTGAGAATCATAGACGCCGAGACAGTTGGGACCAAGCACCCGAATTCCCGCGCTTCTAGCGATTGTCTTTACTAGTTCCTCGAGGTTGTGGTTTCCAACTTCGCTGAAGCCGGCGCTGATTATTACAGCCGCTTTTACGCCTTTTGCGGCGGATTCTTTCATAACCTGTGGAACAACTTCGGCAGGAACAACTATGACGACTAATTCTATTTCTTCGTCGATTTCTGTAATGGAGGAGTAACATGTGTAACCGAGAATAGTTTTTTCGTGGGGATTAACTGGGTACAGTTCTCCCTTAAAGATGCTTCTTCGCTTGTTGTCAACGAAGTTTTTGAAGATGACGTGCCCCGCTTTCATGATTCTGCGGGAGGCGCCTACAACGGCGACCGACTGAGGTTCAAAAAACACGTGCATCTGCTTAACAATTGATTCCATTTCTCTTCCCTTCAGAGTTGTATAAACTTGGGCAAATATTTTCTCATTCACGTTTGGGCCTTATAATAACTATGGGTTGGTGTTTCACCTCATCGAGCATTTCCCAAGTTGCGCCAGTTAATGGAATCCTGAAGGTTTTCGCCATGTCCCAGACGGTTCTTCCAGCGCCAGAGCCCCGGGATCGGTTGGCTATCTTGGCAATTTCGATGGCCTCTTCAGTTGTTATTTGAGAGCCAGCAACTGCCAGCGGAGTGGCTCTTTTTTCCAACATGAAGAATCTTCCTGCCACGTAGGCGAGGAATCCTCCGAGGGAGTGTATTCCTTTGAGAGGGGTTGGGCGAGGGGTGAAATGGAATCCTTTTAGGGAGTAAGTTTTATCGGTGTCCACGATTACAACGGTGACTTTTTTGCCCAGCTTAGATTTGATTTGCCTCTGAATTTTCTTTGCTGTTTGTTGGGCGTTTTTGAGAGGAAGGCTGACGTAGGAGTAGGGTAGGTTGCTTCCGTCAATGGCTCCTTCCGATCCCTGCATCAAGGCTTGTAAAAAACCGCCGTGTTCTAGGGCTACCTGCTTGTGGGCGCTTCCTTCTTTTATTGGGTATGCTCGAAGGTGACGGATGGTTCTTTTTCTTAGATGGCAGAGGGGTCCGAGAATGTAGGGCCAGACAAAACGCATCCAATATTTGGCTAGAAAACGTGCAAACCTGCTTGGCTGAACAGCACTTTCATCGACTATGTTGCCCAGTGCTGTGGAAATAGCTTTTTCAGAAATTGTTACAAAATCTTCGTCCTCTACTTTGTTTTCTATGGCTTTGACTATTTGTTTAAGATAGTCTTCCCCTGGCCTCCAATACCGCGCCGTAACTGCAACCGCTTTATATCTGTTAACCACTTTACATCACGAGTGCCTCTAGTGCCGCCTTTCTAAGTGTTTATCCGAAACAAAATAGGAAAAATACGTATTTATATCAGATTTCAGGGAACAAAGCTTTTTGCATGCTTCCTTGATGTGAGTTGGCTGAACAACAAAAAACTTAGAAGGCTAACTCATCCTAGTTGTTGTGGGATAATGTATGCTTCAAGCGTTTCCGTTTGATTCTTTCTTTACCCTGTTTTTTGTTTTATTTGTCATAATTCTCATTCTCAGTGTGTTAACCACTTTTCTACGAATCTTTCGAAGACCGCGTGGAGTGGAATCAACGGAAGAGGGGACGGTCGTTGTTAAGGAAAGGGAGATTATAAGGGAAATAGTCAAGATTCGATGCCCCTATTGCAACAATCTCTACGACGAAAAATACGACAAGTGCCCCCACTGCGGAGGCAAAAGAAAACCTTGACAAGAAAATAACTGCCCGCACAGTCATTGGCGTGATTAAATAAATTTTTGTACTGTTTATATTATCCGAAATAAATACGTAATATTCTATGATTAATGTACAACTATAACACAACCCTAAAAGAGGAGGCTTAGGAGGAGCCAAGTCAAGATGTCTAAAAAAACCGAAAATTCAGGCACGAACATTTATGAACTCCTCCTGGAAGCTTCTGAGAAGGAAAAGAAAGAGAAAAGAGCTGAGCTCCTCAAGTCAATGGGAGTAAAAGAATACTTCGAAGAAGGAAGCATAGAGATCGACATGAAAACCTGCAAGGGGTTGGAGTGCAATTTATGCGTAGAAGCATGCCCCACCAACGCCCTCTACTGGAAAGCTGGAGAAATCGGCATCGTCGAAGATCTATGCGTCTATTGCGCAGCCTGCGTTTTCAAATGCATCGTGGACAACTGTATTCGGGTCCGCAGAAAGCGCCCCAACGGCAAAAAAGAAAACTTCAGCACTCCAAGAGACGTTTTGCGGCTTCTACACGACATTAACTCCAGAAAAAGATGTGATAGACTTAGGTCGATTTTCTCAACTGCAGAAGATTATCTTAAGCGATATGGCTAAATGACCTAGCCAAAGTCCACGAGTTTTTCATTCTTAATTAGGCAAAATCCTATGACTTTTGGGGTCCCCATTTTTCTTGTAGGAATTTCGGAATGCCTGAGGAGTCTCCTGGTCCAACTAGGACTTCCCAGCCAGAGAGCTCTTCGATTTCTCCGCTTAGGCGTGCCGCCTTACCCGGTATGATCAATCTTCTGTGTTTCACTTTTTCCTCTACCTTACTCTCTTTGATGGCTTCCGCTACCGTTTCAGCGGTCAGTTTTCGACCGGCAACAGCGCTGTCTACGGCTATTCCTTCAGAGTCAACCACGAGTAGGTAAGAGTCTATACCGGCCGATTCTATGTCAGACGCCACCGTGTAATAGGTCAGGGCAAAATTGGTTGTGAACATCACCGGTGAATTTTCATCAGGCTTTCCGAAAATCCTTATTCCAGGTTCCACAGCCACCGGCTTTCTTGGATCCGTGTAAATGTTTTGCCTCAAAACGGTTGTCGGTAGAAGTACCCATCCGTCTGTGCTGTGCATGATTAGGATGTCGGCGTATCTGTTGATGAGCATGGAGGCAACATAGGCTTCTTTCCAAGCGTTTACCTCTGGAGCATCCGTTGGCTCGGTCCACGCCACGATGGGAGTTGCAATCAATGGATAGCCCACTAACTCGTCGCCCTTATTGCATCCTGCTCGACGGATCATGGTGAAGTTGTTAATGGTGTCTCCAAGTCCTTCGCTGGGGAAGGTACCTGGGTCCAGCACCAAGTCTTCGACACCGTACTCTGTCAAAGTTTTAACCAAGGATCGGAGGAGAGTGAGATCGTTTGGAGCGAAAACGGCTAGGGGACAATCGTACATTAACGCCAGTTCTGCCATTTCCTTCCAGTTATCTTTGGTGGCGGCGTAGATTAGAGGTCTTCGTTTCGGAATAGCCATTAAACCCCTTTCAACTACTATTGGATTAAACGAACAGAGAATGAGAGGCAAGCTTGTGTTTTCTGCTACTTTTTTCACTGCGGATCTAAATTTCTCGGGGTCGTTAGAAGTGGATCGAATGGCCATCATGTTGAGTTTTAATACTGTGCCTATATACTCGTATGTAAACTCTTGGGTTTTCTTCACTCGGCCCAACAACTCTTCGTCAAGCATTTCATCTGTGACGGCGATGGCGATGGCTGTTGGATTGAAATATGTGAACTCGTGGCGATACATAACGAGTTTGCCGCCAATAGCGACTGCACCATCACCTGTCCCAATTGTAACCTCTCTGATGGCTGGCTTGAGCATTTCTGATAGCTGTTTATAGTTTTTTTCGTATTCCTTCTTTAAAAGCGGAGGACACTGCATTACGACAACTTCTCTGTTAACCACTTTGGTTGCGAAGGCCATGCAATTTTCTTCTCCGCACTCTTTACAGTTTGTTTTTGGAAGTAACATGTAAACGTCGATGGGGCTTAGTTCCCTTACTCCAATCTTCTTAACTTCTCTTTCTGTCACGCCTATTCCCCCTCCTTCAAATCTTTGTAGCTATCCAAGTAGCGATCTTTCCGGCTTCTCCCCTGCCCCTCTTTCCCGTCAGTTCCTTAATGACATCTTTGAGTGTTTTAACGGCTGCCGGATGCATCATCATGAACACGTCAACGCCTGCTAACAAGAGAGTCAACGCTGTCACGGTTTCCCAAATCGGTCCTCGAAGTTCCCGTGGCCCCCACTTTGGATCCATTTTCTGCCATGCTTCCCTTGCAGCCCAAGCGTTGGTTGTTCCAGAAGACATGGGTTGCTGAAGCTCTGGGTCCCCCATTAAACCAGCTAGGCGGGCGCGTTCCATAATGCTAAAGGCGTAATCTAGTCCGTAGCCGAGGGCCGCCGTCGTTGTATCCATTACGATTTGCTCCTTTGGGAGAAACTCGAAGAGTCTGCGGTTCAGTTGCCTAGCTTGGTTCAAGTCCATGGGAGTGAAGGCTAGTGCGACGTGCCCATGTTCCTTGATGATCTTTGCTGTTCGTTCAATGTCCATGTCCAAGGTTACCGTGCTGATTAGGAGTCTTTCTCCCTCAGCTACCTCCGTCACCTTTTCAAAAACTTCTAGGTCCTTATGTGGGTCTCCGCAACCTCCTATGATGAGGGGCACATCCACTGCTTGCAGCACGTTTTCCACGGTTTTTGCCGCTTCCTTTGGAGTTGACGGGGTTGGGTTGAGGGGGTCTATGCTGACTAAGTGTAGGGTGATCATATCTGCACCGAACTTGTCAACCGAGAGTTTAGCCCATGCTACCGGGTCCTCTAGGACGTCCTTAACGTGCATTTTCACGGCTTTTGCCAAGGGAACTTTTGAGTCAAAAACGTCGAAAGAGATCACTGGAGGATGAGATGTGGGGTTCTCAAATGTATAGAAGGCTGGCGACTTTTCTCCGCCTATAATAATGGACTTTCCTCGGGTTCCTCCCTCGCCTTTGGTGGCTCCAAGCTTTACCTCAGCGATTTGTCCTGGATACGTATCAATAGGGGGTATGAAAGGCGCTTCGAGAATGGTTGTGGGCTTCACCTTTAGTGGTGCAAGAACTCTTGGAGCAGCAGCGACTGATCCTGGCTGAAACCAAAGCTCTAGGTCTCCGAATTCTATTTCCACGTCTTCGAGTTCTATTTCTTCAAAATTAGTTAAAATATTAAGAAGTTCAGGGTCAAACTTGATGCCAGCCTTCTTTTCCCCTTCCCTCACAGTTTTCACCTCTTAGCCTTCTCGCGTTTGATGATGAGTTTCTCTGCGTGGATTTTTGCGTTTTTGAGAATTATCTTGAACCCGCCTGCGGCTATTGCCGTCGTTGAAAGCGGAATCGTTGACGCAGCTAGGGCTTCTTCTACTTCGGGGGCGGCTTCAACTGGCACTTCTTTCCATTGTTGAACAACCGGATGCTCATGATCCTTAAGGAAAGCCCTTAATTCGTCTACTGTCTTTGAGTCGTTTTCTGTTGCTATCTTGTCGACAACCTCTTTGGGTATGAAGTCTTTGACCCGTTCTTTAACAGATGAGGGCATCCAAACTATGCGGTTCCAGCCGCCATCGACTTGAAGAAATTTAGGCGACCTCATGTATTCGACGGATATGCCGTGGAAGCCATCTATCTGTCTGCCTCCGGCAGTGGAGTCAGCTAAGGTTGAGAAGGGCAGTCCATTTACGGTTACATCTTTGAATCCTCTGTCAACTATTCCGAAGCCGTCTACCTCGGGAATATAGAAAGCAACTGCCTCGAAGCAACCGCACGAGGTGTGGGGATAACCGAAGCCGGTATACAACCACACTCGATTAACTGCTCCTAAAGACTTCTTTTTGACAACTTCGTTGACACCGGAATACTCGCCTTTTTCAGTATCAATCATTTCTCCCTTTTCAATTGCAAACACCGGACCTTTTGGGTCGACTCGCGCCGAGGCTCTGCCGTCGAACCAACTGATAGATCCGCAGTTGGAGTATCTTTGAGGAGTTATCACACATACGTGGGTTGGTGCGAAGGATTGACACAGGGTGCAGCCGTAGAAGGCGTCAACTTCTTCATCTTTCATTCCTCTGGCCTTGGCGTCGCGGGCTTCGTAGATGCTCAGAGCCTCCTTCCACATTCCCCGAACCTTGTCCGGATCGGTTATAAAGGTGATCTGTATTTTCTCGATGAAGGGCAACTCGCTTTTGTAGAGCTTTGTCAAGACTTTTCCGATGTAATTGAAGGAGTTTAGGCCCTTTTGGAAGGATTTTTTGTTTAGTCGTAGCCAAATGTCGTAGCGTTGGTTTAGGTGCATGAGGCCTTCGATGAAGTTGCAGTATTCGTGGATGCGTCGCTCGATGACGCCTTCGAGTTCTTCTTCAACGTCTTTGCCGGCAACTTCGACGTAAATGCCGAGGGGGATGCTGCTTCCTTCTTTCACGTCCTTGATGTCCGGTCCAATCACCGTTATTTTCTCGTCTTCCACTTCATCCAAGCCCTTGGCTCTTACGAGTTCAAACTTGGTTTCTTGCTCTGGGCCTCCGAGTTCCACGTACATGTCTTTTCTTCGAATCCTTTCTCCTTCGTAGATCACTCCGACTTCTACTGGGATGCCTTCAAACATGGACATTTTTTCACTTTCCTCCTAACTTACTTAGCATTATCTTAAGATTTTCACTCCAATCCTTTAACGACATGTTCGGAAATGACCATGTTGCGTGAGGTTGGTAAAATCTATCTAAAGAGATTGTCTTAAGGTTTAGGGCGAAGTGTTTGAGGGTGGAGAACAATATCCACTGCATGTAGTAGGGAAGACCTGTGAACAGGGCTACATCATACTGTCCCTTTCCGTCAAGTCCCTTCCATTCCGGATCTTGAAGCCTGTTTGTGATGTCTACAGCAGGCATCCAAGCTGCAGGCGGAAAACCTCTCTTGATAAACTCGCCTACTATGTGGGCCGTAGCTACAACTGGAATATGCGCTGTTTTTGCCAAACGAATCGTGTAGTCGATCAGTTTTTCATCACCCGCATCAATATCGACAGCTTCGTGGCCCACGATGAGGATGGGGCGTTTGGTCCTCTTCACCATGGCAACGACGACTTCTGGCTTCGTGATGACCAAGGCTTTCGTTGGACCCGGAACTTCGGCAGTTTGCCATGACTCTGCTTGCATGCTTACTCACTCCTTCATCTTCCTAATTAGTCTGGGTAGAAGGGTTGGGTCTGGTATCCTGCCCTCTTTCCAGCCCTTCTTCTTTAAGATGTCCAAAATCTCGTCTTTCATTGTGATTGGGATGTCTGTGACGGTGCGGACGAAGAGGTGGATGTCATCTGGCATTGTGCCGTACAAGCGTTTGTGCAGGTCAATGTAGTGGGTCAGTTTTATGGCTCTGCCCTTACTGGTGTCGTTGGCCCTCATGCACAGTTTCGCTATTATAACCATGGCCTCCTCTTTGGTTTCAGCGGTATAGAACAAGTGTTCAGGTACAGGACCAACATAAACCCGATCTCCGGTACGGGCGTCGTAAACGTACCAGTCTTCTTCATGATCTTTCCTTCCCAAAAGCATACGTCTATATTTCGACCCGTGAGGACCGACGATGACGGGGATTCCCAGTCGCCAGCAGCCAGCGGCTATGGCAGCAGCCTTCTGAGACATAGCACCCCACGCAACTCCCACTGCGCCCACTCGATTGTGAATGTAGTCGGCAATTTCCTCGTAGTTAGCCCTTAGGTTGCGTTTGGCGAAAATGTTAGCAATTTTGATGGCTGCTCCGGCTATGTGAGCGTTTGCGACGCAAGATCCTACGTTTACGATGCCTCCAGCGTCGAAATCGCCCGGATATTTTTCGTAAAGGGTTTTTCCTTCTTCATCCTTGTACATCGCTGCTGACATGGCGGAGCATCCAGATAGGACTACTATAAATCGGCGGTCAGCAAACTCCTTACACATCTCAGCAACTTCTATTCCGCCGTGGGGATAGTTAGCGCATCCAACGAAGGCTACCACGCCTGGAATTTCACCGAGAACTATGGGGCTGCCGACGTTTCGTATCTCAACGTCTTGTATGGCTCCTCTTCCAGCCTGAATCTTGAATTTCTCCCCTTTCAGTATTTTTTCGGCTGCCGCCACAATGAAACTGTGTATGGGAAAATCGTTGGGGCAAGCGCTTTCGCAGCGGGCACAGCCTATGCACGTTTCGTAGAGGTCTACAAGTAGCTGTAGATTTCCTGCGGCAGCCTCCCTCATGGCCTCTGGAATTAAAAGACCCTCGGGACAAGCCCGTATGCAGTCGTTGCAGAGTTTACACTTCTTGGCAGCTTCAATTATCTCCTTTACGGTTGGAATGACCTTGAACTTTTTTCGTTTAGGGGCAATTTCTAGAGCTGTTCTGGAAGCTACTTCTCCAGCCTTCTCAGAGTCAAGAATAAGAACGCCCGGAACTTTCCCATTAACCAAATCAGCTACAATTTCATCTGCAGGGTCCTTTGTGCGGTTTTGGAGTCCTTGACAGTTTTTGTCGCTTGTGACGATGACAGGAGCCTTAATCTTTTGAGCTTCAACCAAGGTGTCTGCGCGGATGCATTGTTCATCTAGAACTATGACGTCTGGGATGCCGCTTCTGATGAAACGAAGCTGCCATGAAATTGGTCCGACTATCTTGGCTCTGGAACTGTACCGGGTTGTGTCGTGGGCGGTGCAGCATAGGCCCGTAACTTCAACGTCAGCGTATAGATCGTTTTCCTTGAGGTAATCTATTATTCCAACGGATGAAATAACGTTATGACCTACGACCATGATGACTGGTTTATGGGTTTCAATTGTGCCGTAGCCTAATTCCACAAGCGGGGCTTCAGGATCTGCCTTCGGGAAATTGTAGGCAGCGATTTGGGCAATATCCGCAACTTCTAAGGCAACATGATCTACCATTCCAGCGTGAAAAACTTTGGACTCGAAGTCTAGGTTGCTGCCCTCTTGTCCAGTGTGAGTCGCAGATAGCAGGTGGGTAACTTGGTCTTCGAGGTAGTCTACTACATCTTCTAAATCACCTAGCGTTCGCGGTCTGACGCCACAAACCAAACGGGTAATAGGGGCTTCCAGTTGTACGTTAACGCCACCAACATCTAGAGGATATCTTCGGCCAAACTTTTCGATTAGGTGGTCAACCATGTGTCTGGCGTGGCCAAGATGAGTTGCGGCTCCTATACAGCAGGCTATCAAAACTATGCGCGACTGCTGTCCTGCCATGTTTAATCCGCATGCTCCTCTTTTGTCTTTGGTTAAGTCGCATTTGCCAAAGGTGCAGAGGCAGCATAAGTCGCAGAAGGGCATGTACATGGGTTTGTATCGTTGCAGAAGTTTGAAGTCCCATTCCCTTAGGTCGGTTATAGATGGGAAGGGGGTTGGACCAACTGGCTCAGTCCAAGTTTCATCAAAAATTCTGCCAATGGATACTTCAAGATCCTTTATAACGGCAACATCTGTTTTCAGTTCCTTCGCTTTAACAAATAATGCTTTCTTGGCCAATCTTAACTACCTCTAGGATAGATTAAGAAATTACTCAATTGCCAAGAGTCTTATTTAATCTTTCTGAAATCGAACGCGTAGAAGGACTCTCGGATAGATAGACTTCCTTTTCTCTTAAATTTCGCCTGTAGAAAGCAATTTTAATAGTTGCCTATCAGTTAGTAAAGTAGATCGAGGGATTCATGCAGTGAGGTACGTTGTAATCAAAGCCTTTGACTGCCCGGATGCTTGGTATAAAGTTCTACATGAGATATGGCATAGAGGCGACGTTTTTGAAGTGGGATACGGGTCAGAACGTTCTAACACGAAAAAGCTGAATTTGAGCATAGAAATTACGCATCCTGAAAACCGACCCTTGGTAGCTGACCACGCTCCCTGCGACATGAAGTATGTTCAATGGTATGCCTTGAAGTACTTGTGGTCTGGCGTGATCGAGGAAGAGACGTATACATATGGTAGTAGGTTAAGGGAGCCCATTGATCAAGTGGAAGAAGCCGTTAAGAGACATCTGGAGGAGCATGGAGACAGACAGGTGACCCTCACAATTCGACTGCCCGAAGACATAAAGAAGCGTCTAGATGAGAGAAAGCATGAGCCCCCATGCCTCAGCCTAATCGACACAGAAATATATGATAACAAACTTCATCTAACCTGCTACTTCAGATCATGGGACGCCTACGCTGGACTCCCCGCCAACATAGCTGGAATCCAAATATTCAACGAAGCACTGGTCTCAGAAATCAACAGAAGGGGAAATCTAGGCATAGAAACGGGCAAACTCGTTTTCCATTCCAAGAACTGCCACATATACGAAAGACAGTTCAAAATTGTGGAAGAACTGTTGAAACCGGGAGAAGACAGCAGAAGGAAGATACTCAAATCAAAACAAGCTTAATCATACAAGAACACTCATCGGCACAGACTAAATTCAGATTTTTATTTTCTTCCAGATGTTGAGAGCAAGTCCCTTATCTTCTTAAGGAAGTTCTAGCGACAAGGTTATAAAAATTTCAAGACATAAATGGTCTTCGGTGAAAAAATGTCAAAACTAGCTATACCAAAACACATCTGCCTTAAAGAGTTTATGACAGAAGAGGACGAGATGTTGCGAGATGCTACACGGGGCTTCGTTGACGGAGTCATAATGCCCATAAGACAACAAGTTGACGCAGACGAACGGGAACACAAACTCATCGAGCAAATTATGAAACAAATTTTAGCAGATTTTGGAGCTCAACGTATGATGTTCCCAGAGAAATATGGAGGATTGGGCATTACCTCCTTCCAGAGTTTATACTGGGCTGCAGAGGAATTAGCCAGAGGAGACAGCGGAATGTGTGTTGCAGCTCTAGTTACTGCCTGGCCCATAATACCGATTCTATACAAACCATACAGAAGAGAGGACCTACTCGCGGAATTTGCAAAGATTTTCTGTGATAAGGAGCACCACTTCGGTAGCTTTGCTATGACAGAGCCCCAAGGAGGTTGTGACATCGAGAACGTCGAGACGATGAAGGGGCGGACGATAAGGACAACAGCCACGCTTGAAGGAGACGAGTGGGTCATTAACGGTGAAAAACAATGGCCGTCTAACAGTGGAATAGCTTCACTTTACCTAACAGTCTGTACGACTGATCCAGATCTAGGAGAAGAAGGCATAGCCCTCATTTATGTTCCAGCGCCCACTAAAGGCCTCGACTTTGAAGATTTTGATGTTAAGGCTGGAATGGTTGCCGACAGAAACTGCACAATTCACTTTGACAATGTGAGAGTCCCGAAGAGATACCGCGTAGCAGGTCCAAGCGATGACGCCAAACTTTTCCGTCAACAGTTAGTTGCTGGTAATATTGGATCCGCTGGAATATCCATGGGGCCCGCCCAGAACACCTTCGAAATTGTGACAAAATACGCTAGCGAACGAGTTGTAGCTGGAAAGCCCATCAAAGAGCACTCAATAAACGCAGGAATACTAGCTGACATGGCCATCGCCATAGAGACTGCTAGGACTTATGCCTTAAGCGTCGCTCGTATGTTTGACCACCCCGAGATCTATGGACCTCGGTGGTCCCATGAAATGGTGGCGAAGTCTAGAATTGCGAAGGTATATGCTGCGGATGTAGGAGTTAGAGTTACAGACGAAGCTCAAAGGTTGATGGGATCCAACGGCTACTCAAGACCTTATGATGTTGAAAAGCACTGGCGCGATGTCAAGATAACCCAGCAGTGGTTGGGAGGCTCTATATTAGGTCGACTGGACATAGCACGCTACTATTGTAAACTGAAAACAATCTAAAACAGAAGAAGCATTTCAGTGAAGTGCCAAACTGATACACTATCCTACGTTGCCTCAATCTTTTATATTATTAATGTAGAATCATTGGTTTGAGGGAACTTTACATGGTGCTAAAATTCGAGCTCACCGAAGAGCTAAAACTGTTGCGTGGTGCCATTCGTGAATTTGCGGAAAAGGAGTTAAAGCCCCTTGCCCCTGAACTGGACAGAGCTAAGACCGGAACCACTTACGAGGTGCTTCGCAATTTATTCAAGAAGGCTGGAAAACTGAATTTGACAAGTCTAGCGGTTCCTGAGCCCTTGGGGGGTCAAGGTTACCTAAGTCTCGGAGCTGCTGTGTGTATGGAGGAGATAGCTGCCGTTTGCGGAGGATTGGCTTCTATGTTCGGAGCCCACTGGCTTGGTCAAGCTCCCATCGTCGCTACTGCTGACCCAGAAATAATGGAGAGGTGGCTGAAACCCATAGCCGAAGCTGAGAAAAGAGGGGACCCCCAGATGTGGGCTTTTGCCATAACGGAGCCAGATGCTGGTTCAGACGCTGAGTATCTTGAGGAATGGAAGCCTACACTTCCTAGGCTTAATGTTGTCGCTAGAAAAGAGGGCGATGAATACGTAATAAATGGAACAAAGAGATTCATCAGTAACGCCCCCATAGCTGATTTCATTACGGTATTCGCTACCACAGATATAAAACGAGGAGTAGACGCTTGGGCTTGCTTCGTTCTGCCCACGACGTCTCAGGGATTTTCCATAGGAGTTGTGGAAGACAAGATGGGACAAAGAGCTGATCCAGTTTCGGAAATAATCCTTGAGGACGTTAGGGTGCCAGTCGAGAATAGGATTGGAGATGAAGGGATGGGGTGGCTATTAAGCCAATACACCTTAGCCTATTCCCGTGGCCCGGTAGGCGCCATTGCGCTTGGGATTGCACGAGGTGCTTACGAAAAGGCGTTGAAATACGCTAGTGAACGAATTCAAGGCGGCAAACCCGTCATCAGGCATCAAGCAATCAAATTGAAGCTCGCAGATATGTTTATGAAGATAAGAGCGGCAAGGATGCTAATCTATGATGCGTGTGCCAGAGCGGAAGTTGAGTACCCGCCGTCCTTAATCGAGCCCAGCATGGCTAAAGTCTTCGCGTCAGACGTTGCAATGGAAGTGACAGTAGAGGCCATTCAAATAATGGGTGGAGACGGCTACATGAAGGACTTTGGGGTGGAGAAGTACTTAAGAGATGCTAAGTTGACTCAGATATACGAGGGAACAAACGAGATAAACCGCTTAACCATAGCAGACGAGATAATAGAAAGGAGGTTGATAGCTTAATGCTTAAGGGTAAGCCAAAGGGGTATTCTATGCCCCTAGATTCGCCATTATATGATGAATCTCCATGGGAATATGACGACTGCGAAGCCGTAGCAGCTTTCGTTACTTTCGACGAGACAGCGGAAGAACTTTTGCCGGAAGGACTTGAGCCCTACAGTAAACCGATTCAAGGGGGATATTGGATATCCCACTATCCCTTCTCAACGCTTGGAGAATACTATGAAGTCTTGTTAGTCATACAAGTTAAAGACTTCAGGGGCAATATGGGATACTACATTCCATACATCTACGTGACGAACGACGCTGCCCTAGCAGCTGGACGCGAAGTTGTTGGAGCACCAAAGAAACTCGCTCACATCGACCTGCAAAAAGAATACAATACTGTCACGGGAGTGTTGGAGAGACCGAAAGGAAAACGCCTATTGACCGTAACCATGTTTCCTAACGCTAGGGCAGAAGGCCCTCTAATCGAGGCCATCCTCCCTAGGGAAACTCCATTACTCTCTCTCAGAGTTATACCAAGCCTTAAGGGAGGGAAGCCGGAGATAGCTCAATTAATCAGCTGGGCGGCTGTAATAGATTTTCACAAAGATTTGCAGGGAAGACAGAAATTATGGGTTGGACCAGTGTCAGTCACATACGATTCTCCTTCGGCGGTCGATCCCATCCATGAGCTTAAGATGACCGAGACTATAACAGCCGTGTACTTCAAGTTTGACATGGCACTTATAACAAGGGAAGTCCAGAAAAGCTACGTTTAGTCGCGTTATACGTGGATGTACACGCGGTCGCTGCTGTACCGACCACTCACCATTTCTTTTTCTATCTCACGTAATAAGAGGATCCGTTGATAGGTAGCGGGATGAGTAGTAAACCAGGTGTTAACGGTCGTCCACCTGGATTTGGCTTCCCTCTCCATGGCCAGTTCAAGCTCCCTTTCATCGAGAACACCATCTTTGTCTAAGTCGTATTCTTCTTTTCGTTGCAGTATCCCTCGACATTCCTGTTTCGCCAAGGCTGGATCGCCGATATAGAGGGTTCTGGCGCCGTGGGGCGGCTTCGGCGAAAGTGACAATCCATAGGTGATTTTGGTCAAGGCGCTTCCCAGATGGCGTGGTTCTCCGGTCACGTAGGCCGAGTAGGCGTCGGCATAGTGTTCTCGCAGGCGGCTCAGCCTCATGACACACAAAAGCGTGATTATGTAAACTACGTAGGAAATAGCCGCGGCGACAAAAAGCAGAGCCCTGAAAGCTACTTCTCCACCCTTTTTCTTTCCACCATTGGTAGCCAACGCAACTCGAAAGGTTAGTCGTGCGATTAAATAAGCGATAAGAGGTAACGCAGAAAGTACAGTCATCACGACAAAATCTTTGTGTTTGATATGTCCCAACTCGTGGCCGATGACTCCACGCACCTCGTCTTGATTCAACTGTTTAAGCAGTCCTTCATGAACTGCTAGCGTCGCGCCTCTGGTTGTTCTTCCGAAAACAAAGGCATTGGGGGTTGAATCCGGAACGACGGCAAGTTTGGGTGGTGGTGTGGCGCTTTTTTCTGTAAGGTCTTTGACTGTTGTCTCTAGCCATGGGTGTTCTCCGGGTTTTAGATAATGGAGCCTTGTTGACCATTTAACCATGGCGGGGCCTATCAAATACTGGATTAGTATGAAGATTATGGTTGCGAGTAGGGTGAAGGAGAGAGAATAAATTAGGGGAAGTCGTATCAGCCACATTAGGGCGCCTAAGAAGGCGGCAAATATTATGGTTACCAGCAGAATAGAAACGGTCATGGAAAGCCTTAGTCGGGCAAGCCTGGCCATAACGGATTCTTCCCTAAGACTGAAAGTCTAATCGAGTTATAGATATTTTTACGTTACTCTTTCATTCCTTCATAGAATATCAACGCGCAGTTTTTGCATTGACGAACAGAGACTCTCATCTCCCTAGTTCTACCAATCTTAATGATTGGGGTTCCCAACTCGATAGTGTCGCTGCCGCATCGAGGACATTTCTCATCAACCATAACCTTCACCGTAAACTATTGTTTTATTTATAATTTCAGATATAAGATAGGTGACGTTATAAAAGGAAAAATTCATGTAAGCTTCGTTTAACAAGTGTAATCAAGGTGTTCCATATGGCGGTGGTCCATGAAATTCGGTGCGCCAACTGCGGAGCTCCAATCAGTTTTAATCCCGGTGAAATTGTTGCCACGTGCAGATACTGCGGCTTTACAAGCGTCATAGA